>DATBSK010000116.1:0-13799 GCA_036559825.1 Acidimicrobiia bacterium
ATCGGAGAGCCGCCCGTG
This sequence comes from Acidimicrobiia bacterium, assembly GCA_036559825.1. Lineage (GTDB taxonomy): Bacteria > Actinomycetota > Acidimicrobiia > IMCC26256 > PALSA-555 > DATBSK01. Next base: position 19 of record DATBSK010000116.1, read on the forward strand.
GGCGCCGAGGTAGAGCGTCCGGGTGCGCGCCGACGGCGGGGGCCAGCGGTCGAAGGACGCCTCGAAGGCCGGCACCGGCGCGCCCGGTGGGCCCCCGGCTCCGTTGTCGAAGAGCACCCGCACCGGTGGCTCCACCTCGTAGCGCGCGAGCGCGGCGGCGAAGTCGGTCTCGCCCGCGAACCGGTCGGGTGGCAGCCCCACCGGGACGCCCGTGAGCGCCAGGTAGCCGGCGGCGGCGTTCGCTCGAATGTCGGGCGGGATCGTCGGGACGCGCCGCGCCACGTAGAAGTCGAGGAACTCGGCCCACCGCGTGATCACGTCCGGTCCGAACGGCTCGGCGTGGGTGCCGTTGGTCATGGTCACGCGCAGCGGGATGTCGCGCGAGAAGCGGTCGATCATCGTGGGCCAGTACCCGCCCGTCTGCTCGTCCTGCCAGGCGCCCGCCAGGAACGTCGGCACGGCGATCTGGTCGACGAAGGTCATGGGTGTGAGGTGATCGAGGCGATCGGTGGCGTAGAAGGCATTGGCGCGGATCTCGTCGAGCACGTCCGGCGTCTGCTCCCGAAGCTGCTGGTTGGCCGCGCACGTCGAGTCACCCTCGGTCACGCGACGCGTCGCCCAGCGCTGGCCTCCGTGCGGTGCGGGCTGGGCGTCCGACTGGCGGTCCTCGGCCCAGGGGACCGCGAAGCCCGTGTTCAGGATGCCGCCGGGATAAAGCACGCCGCGATATGTGTCGGAGATCACCGAGAGCGGGGTGATGGCGGCGAGGTGCGGTGGACGCGTCGCGGCGACGAACAGCTGCGTGATCCCGGAGTACGAGATCCCGACCATGCCGACGCGACCGTGCGCGACCCACGGCTGCGCGGCGATCGCCTCGATCGCGTCATAGCCGTCGAGTGCCTGCAAGGGCTCGAAGTACTCCCACGCGCCGCCGGAGCACCCCGTGCCGCGCATGTTCACGCCGACGGTGGCATAGCCCAGCAGCTCGGCAAGGCGCATGCCGGCCTGGTTCGAGTCGGGGTTCGCAGGGTCGTACCCCGAGTACTCGACGACCGTCGGATAGGGCCCGTTCAGCAACGGGCCGGGCAGGCGCACGTTCACCGCGAGCTGCGTGCCGTCGCGGGTCGTGAGGTACTGGTAGCCGGGCCCGATCTGCTGTGATCGATAGAACGACTCGGGGGGGTTGTCGTGGGGCCGCAGGACACGGAGCGGCGCGGACCGCGCCGCGCCGTCGGTCGCGACGACGCGGTATCCCGCGCCGGGGCTCACGTCACGGAAGAGCAGCGCGCCGGCCGCGTCGGCCTTTCCACGAGCGACAGTGCGCTTGTCGTGGTCGACGAGCTCGAGCGCCGCGCCGGGGGCTGCCCCCGTGACGGCGACCTGCTCGACGCTGCCGCGGGCATCGGCATCGAGACTCGGGGAGCCCGCGCTCCGCGATGCCGCGGCGACGCTCCTCGCACCGATCGGTGACGCGGCAAGTGCGGCGACCGCGAGCAGGGGGGCGAGCCGGCGCACGACGGCCACCGTATCGTCCGTGACCGTGCGACCATGGGCGCCATGACGCGTCTCGAGGATGCCCACGTGCTCGTCACCGGCGGATCGAGCGGGATCGGCCTCGCCATCGCGGCGCGCGCGCTCGAACGCGGCGCCCGTGTGTCGCTCGTCGCCCGCGACAGCGAGCGGCTCGCCCGGGCCGAGGACACGCTCGAATCCGGCTCGGCCCCGACTCGCGTCTGCGCCGAGCCGGCGGACGTCACCGACCGCGAGGCGTTCGAGACCGCGCTCTCCCTCGTCGTCGCGCAGTTCGGTCCCGTCGACGTGCTCGTGACGAGCGCGGGCGCGGCGCGCCCGGGTCATTTCGAGGAGCTGTCACCCGAGGTCTTCGAGCAGCAGATGAGGCTCAACTACTTCGGGACGCTCCAGTCAATCCAGGCCGTGCTCCCCGCGATGATCGAGCGGACGCAGGGCCACTTGATGCTGATCTCGTCGGCCGCGGGGATCGTCGGCGTGGTCGGGTACTCCGCGTACTCGCCGGCAAAGTTCGCCGTGCGCGGCCTGGCCGAGACGCTGCGCGCCGAGCTCAAGCCCCACGGGATCGTGGTCGGCTGCGCGTTCCCGGCCGATGTCGACACGCCCGGCCTGGCAGCGGAAGCCGCGACGAAGCCGGAAGCGACCAAGACGCTGTCGGCCCGCGCGAAGGTCCGGCAGCCCGGCGAGGTCGCGAAGGCGATCGTGCGCGGGATCGAGCGCGATCGCGTCACAGTGACGAGCGACGCACAGACCGCGCTCCTCGTGCGCGCGGCGGGGCTGCTCGAACCGATGGTGCGGCGCACCGTCGACCGTCACGTCCGCAAGGCGCACCGTTCGGGCTCATCTGCACCCGAGCAGTAGGTTCGAACTGTGAGCAGGGAGCACAGCGGCCGCGACGGGACGCGCACCGAGACCGACAGCATGGGACCCATCGAGGTCCGCGACGACCGGTACTGGGGCGCGCAGACGGAGCGATCGCTCCACCACTTCTCGGTGGCCGACGACCGCATGCCGGCCGCGGTGATCCGAGGCATGGCGGTCCTCAAGAAGGCCGCGGCGCAGGTGAACCACGACCTCGGGTTGCTGGGCGACGAGGAGGAGCGGCTGATCGTCACCGCGGCCGACGAGATCCTCGACGGGAAGCTCGACGACCACTTCCCGCTGTTCGTGTGGCAGACGGGGAGCGGCACCCAGACCAACATGAACGTCAACGAGGTCGTGTCGAACCGAGCGATCGAGCTCGCGGGCGGAGTCAAGGGCTCGAAGACGCCGATCCACCCGAACGACCACGTCAACATGTCGCAGTCCTCGAACGACACGTTCCCGACGGCGATGCACATCGCCGCGGCCGAGCAGATCGTCCAACGCCTGCTGCCGTCCGTCCGCGCCCTGCGGGACGCGCTCGCGGCCAAGTCGGCCGAGTTCGACGCGATCGTCAAGATCGGTCGCACGCACCTCCAGGACGCCGTGCCGCTCACCCTGGGCCAGGAGTTCTCGGGCTACGTCGCCCAGCTCGACGCGGACCTGGAGCGCGTCGGCGCCACGCTCCCGGGGCTCTCCGAGCTCGCGCTCGGCGGCACCGCCGTCGGGACCGGGCTCAACAGCCCTCCGGGGTTCGCGGAAGCCGTCGCGGCCAAGATCGCCGAGCTCACCGGGCTCCCGTTCGTGAGCGCTCCGAACAAGTTCGCGGCGCTCGCCGCGCACGACGCGCTCGTGTTCGCGAGCGGCGCGCTGCGGACCCTCGCGGTGTCGCTGATGAAGATCGCGAACGACATCCGCTGGCTCGCCTCCGGCCCCCGTGCCGGGTTGGGCGAGCTCGTGCTCCCGGAGAACGAGCCGGGGTCGTCCATCATGCCGGGGAAGGTCAACCCGACGCAGAGCGAGGCGATGACCATGGTCTGCGTGCAGGTGCTCGGCAACGACACCGCGGTGGCGATCGCCGGCTCCCAGGGCAACTTCGAGCTCAACGTCTACAAGCCGGTGATGATCTTCAACCTCCTCCACTCGGTCGACCTCCTCACGGACGCCTGCCGGAACTTCCGCGAGTTCGCCGTCGAGGGCCTCCGGGCCGACGAGGAGCAGATCGAGGCGCACGTGCGCAACTCCCTCATGCTCGTCACGGCCCTCAACCCCCACATCGGCTACGACAAGGCCGCCGAGATCGCCAAGCACGCCCACCGCCACAAGAAGACCCTCCGGGAGGCCGCGGTCGAGCTCGGGCACCTCACCGCGGAGCGGTTCGACGAGCTCGTCCGGCCCGAGCACATGACCCGTCCGGCTCGGCCCGGCGGCCCCGGGGCGGCCTGAGACGGTGGTCACGCGACTGCTCCGTCGGGAATGCCGACCCCGGTGGTCGGGGTTCAGGGACACGTAATCGTGTAATCCCCGACCCAGCGAGGCGGCCATGCCCGAGAACCCGGCATCCGAGGCCACGAGCGCCGACGAGCGCCTGACCCTGCCGTTGCTGCCGCTCACCAGCGGGGTCGTGCTCCCCCAGATGGTGGTGACGCTCGCCCTCGAGACCGACGAGGCGCGGGCGGCAGGGGAAGCCGCGACCTCCGGCGACGGGTTGCTCCTCCTCGTCCCGCGGGTCGACGGGCGGTACGCCCGGGTCGGCACCGTCGCCCGTGTCGAGAGCACGGGCGAGCTCCCCAACGGGCTGCACGCGCTCGTGCTGCGCGGGGTCAGCCGCGCCGTCGTGGGCGTGGGTGTTGCCGGCACCGGTCCCGGTGTGTGGGTCCAGGCCGACGTCGCGCGCGACCCGGAGGATCCGGGTGACCGCGCCCGCGAGCTCGCCAAGGAGTACCGCGCCGTGGTCGCGGCGATCGCCGAGCGCATGCGTGGTGCCCGGCTGCAGGACGCGCTCGCCGGCGTCTCCGAGCCCGGCGCGCTCGCGGACACCGCGGGGTGGTGGCCCGACCTGACGCTCGACCGCAAGGTCGAGCTGCTCGAGACGATCGACGTCGAGCAGCGCCTCACGCTGGCCGTCACCTGGGCGCGCGATGCGCTGGCCGAGCTCGAGCTCACCGAGAAGATCCGTACCGAGGTCTCCGACGGGATGGAGAAGCAGCAGCGGGAGTTCCTGCTGCGGCGTCAGCTCGACGCGATCCGCAAGGAGCTGGGTGAGGGCGACGATGACGTCGTCGCGGAGTACCGAGCGCGGCTCGATGACCGCGACGTGCCCGACGCCGTCCGTGACGCGATCGTGCGCGAGCTCGACCGGCTCGAGCGGACGGGAGAGCAGAACCCGGAGCAGGGCTGGATCCGGACCTGGCTCGACACGATCCTCGACGTCCCCTGGGGAACGCGCTCGGAGGAGACGCTCGACGTCCATGCCGCGCGAGCGGTCCTGGACGCCGACCACTCGGGGCTCGACGACGTGAAGGACCGCATCGTCGAGTTCCTCGCCGTTCGCCGCCTCCGAAGGGAACGAGGCTTCGACGCTCCCGATGCGAGCGGCGGCACGCGCCGGCGGGGGAGCGGCGCCATCCTGGCTCTCGTCGGCCCGCCCGGCGTGGGCAAGACGTCGCTGGGCGAGTCGGTCGCGCGCGCGCTCGGCCGCGAGTTCGCGCGGGTGTCGCTCGGTGGCGTCCGCGACGAGGCGGAGCTGCGGGGTCACCGGCGCACGTACGTGGGTGCACGCCCCGGTCGGATCGTGCGCGCGCTGACGGAGGCCGGGACGATGAACCCGGTCATCCTGCTGGACGAGGTCGACAAGCTCGGCGCCGACTGGCGCGGCGACCCGTCGAGCGCGCTGCTCGAGGTCCTCGACCCCGCACAGAACCACACGTTCCGCGATCACTACCTCGAGACCGACCTCGACCTCTCGGACGTGCTGTTCCTCGCGACCGCGAACGTCGCCGACACGATCCCGGGCCCGCTGCTCGACCGCCTCGAGGTGATCCGGCTCGACGGGTACACCGAGGACGAGAAGGTCGCGATCGCCCGTGACCACCTGCTCCCGCGTCAGCTGTCCGAGAACGGGCTGCACGCCGGTGACGTCGCGCTCGACGACGCCGCGATCCGCGTCGTGGTGACCGAGTACACGAGGGAGGCCGGGGTCCGGAACCTCGAACGGGAGCTCGGTAAGCTGTTGCGCAAGATCGCGGCCCGGCTCGCCGCCGACGGCGTCTCGCTGCCGGTGGTCGTCGACGACGCCGCGATCAGGGACGCGCTGGGCCGGGCGAAGGTCCATCCGGAGACGCTGGCGCGCACCGGAGCACCCGGCGTCGCGGCCGGTCTCGCCGTCACCGGGACGGGAGGCGACGTGCTCGTGATCGAAGCCACGTCCCTCGACACGTCCGACGACCACGCCAACGACGCGGGAGCGTTGACGCTGACGGGCCAGCTCGGCGACGTCATGAAGGAATCTGCGCACATCGCACGCTCGTACGTCCGGTCGCACGCGGAGGAGCTGGGCGTCGACGCCGCCACGGCACGCGGCGCAGTCCACCTGCACGTGCCCGCCGGGGCGGTGCCGAAGGACGGACCGTCTGCGGGCATCACGATGACGACCGCGCTCGCGAGCCTCCTCACGGGCCGAGCGGTGCGGCCCGAGATCGGCATGACCGGCGAGGTCACGCTGCAGGGCCGGGTGCTGCCCATCGGCGGCGTGAAGCAGAAGGTGCTCGCAGCGCAGCGCGCCGGGCTCACCACGGTGATCCTGCCGGCGCAGAACGAGCCCGACCTCGACGACCTGCCGCAGTCCGTGCGCGACGAGATGACGTTCCACCTCGTCGACGACGTCGCCGAGGTGCTCGAGCTCGCGCTCGAGGCCCCGATGGAGCGCACGGACGCGAAGGTGGCAGCATGACGCCGTGCGCCGCCTCGCTCCGCTCCTTGCGCTCGCCTTCGCGCCTGCGCTGATCGCGAGCGGCTCGGCGGCCGCGGGCACCGGCGCGAACGACTTCTATGCCGTGCCCGAATCGCTGGCCGCGGCGAGGCCCGGGTCGCTGATCCGCGCCGCGCGCATCGAGGCTCCCGACGGCGCGAAGGCGTGGCGCGTGCTGTACCACTCGAGAACGGTCGATGGTCGCGACATCGCGGTGTCGGGCGTCGTCGTCGCACCGGAGGACAAGCCGCCGAAGGGCGGCCGCCCGATCCTGTCGTGGGCGCACGGGACGACCGGGATCGCCGACGTCTGCGCACCCTCGAAGAGCCCGACGATCGCATCGAGCATCCCGTACGTCGCCGACTTCCTGAAGGCGGGCTACGTCGTCGCCGCGACCGACTACGAGGGCCTCGGGACGCCGGGCGTCCACCCGTTTCTCGTCGGTGACAGCGAGGCTCACGGCGTGCTGGACGCGGCGCGCGCGGCTCGGCGGCTCGACGGAACGGGCGCGGGCCGTGATCTGGTCGTGTTCGGGCACTCGCAGGGCGGGCACGCGGCGTTGTTCGCCGGTGAGCGCGCGCGCTCGTACGCTCCGGAGCTCCGCCTGGACGGCGTCGTCGCAGGGGCGCCGGCGGCCGATCTCGACGTCCTCATCCCCGCCGCGAGCGCGGTCAAGCCGGCGTTCGGGTTAATGGTGCTGGTGAGCAAGGGCTTCCAGGCCGCCTACCCGGAGGCCGACCCGGCGACGGTGCTCACGCCGGGAGCGATCGCGGAATCGGCGATCGCCGAGGATCACTGCGTGACCGATGTGATCCGCCAGTTCGCCGGCACGGCGGACCCCGTCGTGGCGCGCAACCCCGCGGACACCCCTCCGTGGCCTGATCTGCTGCACGAGAACTCCGCGGGTCACCGGGCGGCGGGCGCGCCGCTGCTCGTCGTGCAGGGTGCCGCGGATCAGATCATCGTCCGCGGGTTGACCGACGCGTGGGTGCAGCAGGCGTGCGGCGAGCACGACGTCCTCGACTACCACGTCTACGACGGCGCCGACCACGGATCGGTGCTCACCGCCGCCCGCAACGACGTCCTCGCCTTCCTCGCCGCGCGCCTCGAACGCAAGCCCGCGCGCAACAACTGCCCCTGAAGCGCGTGATGCGTCCCTCACCGTCATAGGGAGGGTTCAGGGACGCACCTTGACCGCGCCTCGTCAGTCGAGGTCGGTGCCGTCCCCGTCGAGGCCGATGGTGGCGCCGATGCCCACCTTCGCGAACTCGAGCTCCTCATCGGGCTCGAGCGGGAAGTGGCAGGCCACGAACTGGTTCGAGTCGACCTTGCGCAGCACGGGTTCCTCGACCGCGCACCGCTCTTGCGCCTTCGGGCACCGGGTCCGGAAGCGGCAGCCGCTCGGCGGAGCGAGGGGAGAGGGGATCTCGCCGCCGAGGACCTTCTGCGAATCCGGCCGCTGCGACGGGTCGGGCTCGGGGATGGCCGCGAGCAGCGCCGCCGTGTACGGGTGCGACGGCCGCTCGTAGATCGACTCGGGATCTCCGACCTCGCACATCTTCCCGAGGTACATCACGACGATCCGGTCGCTCACGTTCTTCACGACCGCGAGGTCGTGGGCGATGAACACGAGTGTGAGGCCGTACCGGTCCTTCATGTCCTGGAGCAGGTTGATGATCTGCGCCTGCACCGACACGTCGAGCGCGGAGACCGGCTCGTCGCAGATGATGAGCTTCGGCTCGGTGGCGACCGCGCGCGCGATCGAGATGCGCTGGCACTGCCCGCCCGAGAACTCGTGCGGCCTCCGTCCCGCGTTCGCGGGATCGATGCCGACCGCTTCCAGAACTTCGTCGACTCGCGCCTTGCGCGACGCCTTGTCGCCGACGCGCCAGATGTCGAGTCCCTCCGACACGATCTCGCGCACTCGGCGGCGCGGGTTCAGGGACGAGATGGGGTCCTGGAAGATCATCTGCAGTCGAGGCCGGAGCTTGCGGAGCGTCTCGTCCTCGAGCGCCGTCAGCTCCGTGCCGTCGAGTCGTACGCTGCCGGACACGGGTGGTGGCAGCTGCACGATGGCCCTGCCAGTGGTCGACTTGCCGCAACCCGACTCGCCGACGAGGCCCATCGTCTCGCCCTCGACGATGTCGAGGCTGATGCCCGACACCGCGTGCACCGTCATGCCGTTGCGTGCCGGGAACTCCACGACGAGGTCCTCGACGCGCAGCATCGCCTCGCCTTCCCCGCGCAGGTGCGCAGTGCCCGTGCCGGCCATCAGACCGTCTCTGCCTGGGCCAAGGCGGCGGTGGCCACGACGTCCCCCGCGCGCCGGTTGCGCTCGAACGCGTCCTTGCCCTCGGGTGTGCCCACCGGGAACCAGCACCGGTACTCGTGGCCCGGGCTCGCCAGCTGCAGCGGCGGCTCCTCCTCGCGGCAGCGGTCTTGCACGTACGCGCAGCGCGGGGCGAACTTGCAGCCCAGCGGTGGGTTCACCAGATCGGGCGGCCGTCCCGGGATCGTCGCGAGTCGTGTGTGGCTGTGGTCTGCGAGCTTCGGGATCGACGAGAGCAGCGCCTCGGTGTAGGGCATCTTCATGTCCGAGAACAGCTCGCTCGTCTTCGCCTTCTCGACGATGCGACCCGCGTACATCACGGCGATCTCATCCGCCCGCCCTGCGACGACGCCCAGGTCGTGGGTGATCAGGACCATCGCCATGAAGCGCTCGCGCTGCTGCTGCGCCATCAGGTCGAGCACCTGGGCCTGCACGGTGACGTCGAGCGCCGTGGTCGGCTCGTCGGCGAAGAGCAGCTTCGGACCACAGGCGAGCGCCACCGCGATGCAGACGCGCTGACGCATGCCGCCCGAGAGCTGGTGTGGGTACTCCTTCAACCGCACCTGCGGCTCCGGGATGCGCACCGACGCGAGAAGGCTCTCGGCGAGCTCCTGCGCGAACTCCTTGGTCACGTCGAGGTGCTGACGGATCGACTCTGTGATCTGTTTGCCGATCTTCATGACGGGGTTCAGCGACGTCATCGGGTCCTGGAAGATCATCGACATCTGCGCGCCCCAGTACTCGCGCATGTCCTTGTCGGAGAGCCCGATGAGGTCGGTGCCCTCGAACTGGATCGCTCCCTCGCGTACGAGCCCCCGCTTCGGCAAGAGACCCATGATCGAGCGAGAGAGGACGGTCTTGCCGCAGCCCGACTCGCCCACGATCCCGAGTGTCTTGCCGCGATCGAGGGTGAACGTGACGCCATCCACGGACTTCACGACACCACGATCGGTCTCGAAATAGGTCTTGACGTCGGTGACCTCGAGCAGCCGCCCGTTGCTCGTGGCGCCCCCCAGCCCCGTCGTGCTCACAGCCCGCCCTCCCGCACGTCGAACCGCGATCGCACGACGTCGCCGAGGAAGTTGAGCGCGAGCACCGTGAGGAAGATCAGGATCGACGCCTCGAACACGATGTGCGGCGACTTGAACAGGTTGCCCCGGTCGAGGGCGATGATGTTGCCCCACGACGGTGTCGGCGGCCGCACACCGACGCCGAGGATGGCGAGTGCGCCCTCAGCCACGATCGCGATCGCGATCCCGAGCAGGGCGATCGAGAACATCGCGGGGAGCACGTTGGGGAGCACCTCGCGCACCATGATCCGGCCGTTCTTCGCTCCTTGCGCGCGCGCCGCGAGCACGAACTCGCGCTGGGACCAGCTGAGGGCACTCGCGCGCGAGATGCGCCCGATGAGCGGAATCGTGACCGCGCCGATCGCGATGATCAGCACGACTTCCGGCGGCAGACCGCCACCCTTGGCGGCTTCATCGGCACTGCCGAGGAGGAAGGCGCTGAGCGAGAGCGCGAGCACGATCGCCGGCACCGAGAGGAGGACGTTGAACACACCCGTGAGGTACGTGTCGACGTCGCCCTTGCGGTAGCCGGCGACCCCACCGAGCACTGCACCACCGATCACTCCGATGATGCCGGCGAGCGAGTCGTCGAGCCCGATCACCACCGCGAAGAACACACCGCCGATGATGAGGCCGAAGACGCCACCGACGAAGCCAGCTGCCAGCACCGCGGCGAACTTCGTCTTCCGACCGCTGAAGTAGCCCGCGATGAGGCCGAGCGAACCGCCGATGAAGAAGCCCAGAATGATGCCGCCGGTCGCGACGAGCATCGACGTCCAGGCCCCGAGTGCGAGGCGCGGGATCATGTCGCGCCCGTTGCTGTCGCAGCCGAGCAGGAATCCGGACGCGGTTCCCTCGTCCGCGATCGGGCCCTTCCGCGCGCAGGAGCCGAAGCTCTCCTCGGCGTCGCCCCAGGTGAGGATCCCGGTCTTCGCCATGACCGCGATGGCCACGATGAAGACCATCCAGCCGACGGCGATCCAGGCGCCGAAGCCGAGCCCCGGGGCGCGCCGCCGGCCTTCGCCGCCGGCGTAGACCGCGCCGGCGCGGATCTCCATGCTCTGACCGAGGAGCCCACCTTCGATCGACTCTTCGACGATCTCCTCTTCGGGCGATTCGATCTCGCCGACGAGGGCGGTCTCAGGTGGTCGCTCGGGCACGGCGGATCCTCGGGTCGACGACGGCGTAGAGGAAGTCGATCAGGAAGTTGATGAGGACGAACAGGACGGCGATGACGACGACGTAGCTCTGGAGCTCGACGTACTCGCGGGAGAAGATGGCCTGCCCGATCTTCTGGCCCATTCCGGGGATGCCGAAGATCACCTCGACGACGATGGCGCCACCGATGAGGGTCCCGACGTTGAGGCCGGCGACGGTGAGGAGCGTCAGGCTCGACGGCCGCAGCGCGTGGCGCCAGAGGATCCGGCGGTTCGGGATCCCCTTCGCCTTGGCCATCGTGATGAAGTTCTCCTGGAGCGTGGCGATCATGTCGCTGCGCAGGAGCCGCATATACACGGCGATCTGCCCGACGGCGAGAGTGATCGCCGGAAGGAGCAGGTAGCGGATGTGCTCGGGGATGTCAGGTGTACGGCTCGGATCGAAGATCGGATCGAGCCATCCGGGTGCGTAGCCGGAGGTCGGTAACCACTTCAGCTCCGCGCCGATGAAGTACGACAGCAGGAGGGCGAGCACGAAGTTGGGCAGCGCGAGCAGTGCGAACGCGCTGGTGTTCAGCGCTCGGTCGCTCCGTGTGCCGGCTCGGTAGGCCGCGAAGATCCCGAACGGGATCGCGAAGAGCAGCGCGATGATCTGCGCGTAGATCATGAGCTGGAGCGACACGGGCAGCGACTGCTCGACGAGGTCGCTCACGGGCCGCCCCGACGAGTACTGGTGCCCGAGGTCGCCCTGCGCGAGCCCACTCACGTAGTCCCAGTACTGCTGGAAGAAACCTTCCTCGAGGCCGAGGTCCTCGCGCAGCTGCTGCTTCTGCTCGTTCGTGCCGAACGGGATGATCGCGTCGGTCGGGTCACCGGGCAGGAGACGGATCAGGAGGAAGGTGAAGAAGCTCACGACGATGAGGACGACGAGCAGCTGCACTGCCCGCCGGCCGATCAGCTTCGCGAGGTCCATCCGCCCCCCTGCGCCCGTCTCCTACCGGTTCCCCCCTCCGAGCGACGGCGTCAGGACGTGCTGATCCCGAGCACCGGGATTCGCCCGTAGACGAACAGCGGCTTCCCCTGCCCGTCGGGCAGCGGCGGGAAGCCGATCTTGACGTTGGGCGCGTAGCCGATCGTCCAGTCGACGTACCAGACCGGCAGGATGTAGATGCCCTTGGCCATCGCCTTGTTGAAGTCCGTGAAGGTCTTCTCGATCTGCGACTTCTCCGACTCGCCGCGCCCCTGGTCGAGCAGCGCCTGCGTGTCGGGGTTCGAGAAGTGCGGGAAGTTGATCAGGTTCCCCTCGTCGTAGTTCGACCACCACGGGTAGTTGTCGGAGTCGGCCGAGCTCGTGAAGCCGCCGTGCAGGTTGCGCCACAGCAGGACGTCGATGTCACCCGACAGCGCCTTGTTGATGAGCGTCGCCTGGTCGAACTGCGCGATCTCGGCGTCGATGTTCGCCTTCCCGAGCTGCTCCTTCATGAGCTGCGCCTCGCGCGAGTTCTCCGGGTCGGTGGTGGTGCCGAGGATGACGTTGAACGACCCGGCGCTGCTCTTCACCTGGGAGGCGAGGCTCTTCGCCTTCTTCACGTTGTGCTTCGGGTATCCGGCATCCTTCTCGTAGCCGGGGACGTCCTTGTCCATCAGGCCGTTCGCCCGGTCGAAGAGGCCCTTGTTCACGATCGTGTTGATCTCGTCGCGGTCGAGCGCCATCGCGAACGCCTGGCGGGCGTCCGGGTTGTCGAACGGTGGGTCGTCCGAGAGCAGCACGTAGTAACGGATCTCACGCACGCCCGGCTTCTGGGTGAGCAGCTTCGCGGTGCTCGGGCCGAAGCCGCGCAGCGTGTCGATCGCGTTCGCGCTCGACGTGTGCATCAGGTCGAGCTGACCGCCCTGGAGCTGGTTCACGCGAACAGCGGCCTCCGGCACCGGCACGAACGTGATCTGCTGGACCTTCGGGTAGCCCTTCTGCCAGTAGTTCGGGTTCGCGACGACGACCGTCTTCTCGTTCTGCTGGTACTCCTCGAGCTTGAACGGACCCGAGCCGATCATCTTGGTGGCGCAATCCGCGCCGGCGTTGATCTGCTCGGGCGCCATGATCCCGAAGCGCCCGGTCGAGTAGAGGTAGTTCGGGAAGTCGACGACCGGAGTGTTGAGCGTCACCTTGACCGTCTGCGGGTCGACGACCTGAACGTCCTGGATGAACTTCAGCACGATCGTGAACAGCGGGCCGTTCTGGGTGGCGCCTTCGGCACCGCGGAAGTTGTCGAGGTTCAGCTTCACCGCGTCGGCGTCGACCGGCTCACCGTTCTGGAACTGGACGTTCGGCCGCAGACCGATGGTCCACTCGGTGAAGTCGGCGTTCGGCTCCACGGACTTCGCGAGGTACGGCACCGCCACGCCCTTCGCGTTGGGCACGGTGAGCGTGTCGTAGACCGCGGCGACGACCTGGATACCCGAGATCGCGAGCTGCGCACGCGTGAGGCAGTAGTTCGTCGTCTCCGCCTCGAGCCCGAAGGTGACCTCACCCTTGGGCTTCTGGTGGCGGACGCGGTCGGGTGCGGACGCCGAGCTCGTCGTCGCGAAGGCGAAGGTCGTGATCGAGACGGCGGCGATGCACGCCCCGAGGCGCGTCCAGCGGCGGTGTGCGTGGCGGTGCGATGCGCCCACTTGGTTCCCCCCGTTGTCTCGGGGCGGCGGCCCGCTCGGCCGGCCCCTCTCGTCTGGGCTACTGGGCAGTAGATGTTGAGGCTGTGCGGGGTGTGACCCCCGTCACGCGGCCGCCACTCTAGGTCCACGGCGTGACCTGTCAATCGCGGCGGCCTCCGTCGAGCAGGATGAAGGCCCCATGGACACGGTCGCGG
>DATBSK010000117.1:0-9786 GCA_036559825.1 Acidimicrobiia bacterium
CGAGCGGCTCCCGCCGGGTGAAGTTGAAGCTCGCCGGTGAGACGTTCACGGTGCTGCCCTCGATCTTGTCGGCCGCGCCGGCGAAGTACTGGAACATCTGCACGCACGCCGCGACGTCGAAGCTCGTCGTCTCGCTGATCGGCCGGCCGTTGTCGCGTGTCTCGGTCTCGGCGAGGTCCCTGCCGTGCTCCGCCATGAGGTCCGAGATCCGTCGCAGGTGCGCCGAGCGCTCGAGCGCGGCCCCGCCCCACCAGCCGTCGAACGCGCGTGTTGCCGCGTCCACCGCGGCCGCGACGTCGGCCTCACCGCCGCGCGGGATGGTCGCCCACACCGCCGCGGTCGACGGGTCGATGCTGTCGAGCACGTCGCCCGATGCGGCGGGGATCAGCCGACCGTCGATGAGGTTCTGGAGCTCCGTCGCGCTCATCATGCTCCCGCTCAGAGTCGATAGACGCGCGCCGCGTTGCCCGCGAGCACCTTCGCCCGGTCGTCGTCGCGCATGCCGCTCGTCAGCTCATCGACGTACTTGGCGGTGTTCGGCCAGAGCGTCACGCTGTGGGGATAGTCGGTCGAGAACATGCACGTGTCGACGAGTCGCGGCACCCCGGCCTTCATGAGGTCGAACCCGACGAAGTCGTCGAGGCCGGTGACGAAGATGTTCTCGCCGAGTAGCTCGCTCGGCCGTCGCGTGAGCGACACGTCGTGCATCGCCGCGCCGACCTCGTACTGCTGGTCCATCGTCTGTGCCCAGAACGGGACCCAGCCGAAGTTCAGCTCACCGCCCACGATCGTGAGCCGGGGGTGCCGCTCGAACACGCCGTTGAACACCATGTACGTGAGCGGGCGCACACCGCTGAAGAAGCGCACCGTCGTCCCCGCCATGCTCACGTTCTGCGCGACGAGCTCGTCGAAGTCCTGATCGGGGGGCGGGCCGCCGAACGTGCGGTGGAACGTCAGGGGGACGCCGCGGCTCGCCGCGGCGTCCCAGAGCGGCTCGTAGTACGCGTCGTGGTAGGGGCGGCGGGGCATGCCGGGGACGAACGCGGCACGCGCCCCCTTCCCGAGCACCCGATCGAGCTCGGCGACGGCGACATCGCTGCCGTCGTCGACCGGGAGCATGGGGAGACCGACGAGCCGTGACGGGTCGACCGCCTGGAACTCGTCGAGCAGCCAGTCGTTGTAGGAGCGCATGCACGCGTGCGCCAGCCCTCGATCGGGCTCGAGGTAGGTGAAGATCGCGTTCGCCGGATACACGACGCTGACGTCGACGCCGTCGAGCGTCATGTCGTCGAGATGCGCGCGGCCGTCGTAGTTGCCCGGCAGGATCTCGTCGAACCGCAGCCCCGAGATCTGGAAGTCGTCGCGCGCGCGCCCCGCCATCGCCTCGATGCCGAGGGTGCGCTTCGGCGGCTTCCCGTCGAAGCTCCACCCGTCACCGCCGTCCGCGCCGCGCACGAGCTTGGGCGCGCGGTCGCGGTACTCGTCGGGGACGCGGTCGAACACCCAGGGTGGCTCCGTGATGTGACAGTCGGCGGAGATCACCCGTTGCACGAGCGTTACGGTAACGCAACGCTCTGCAGGGGAGGACGCCGTGCAAGCAGTCGTCGTGCACGACTACGACGAGGGCGCGCACCTCGAAGACGTCGACGTGCTCGACCCGCAGGCCAACGAGGTGGTCGTGCGCGTCGCGGCCTCGGGTGTGTGCGCATCCGACCTCCATGTCCTCCACGGGCGCAGCCCGGTCGCGTCGCTGCCGATGGTCCTCGGCCACGAGGGCGCGGGCGTGGTCGAGCGGGTCGGTCCGGACGTGCGCGGGCTCGCGGTCGGCGACCACGTCGTGCTCGCGCTCTACGGGCCCTGCGGCGAGTGCGCCAGCTGTCGCGCCGGGAACCCGGTCCACTGCGACGGCGCCGCCCGGGTGCAGGCCATCTTCGGGCGGGCCGCAGACGGGACGACCCGGCTGCGTCAGGGGGGCGAGGCGGTGCACCCCATGGTCGGCGTCGGCTCGCTCGCCGAGCACGCCATCGTGCGGGAAGCCCAGGCCGTGAAGATCGACGACGACATCCCGCTCGACCTCGCGTGCCTCGCCGGGTGCGGCGTGACGACCGGCATCGGCGCGGTCCTGAACATCGCCGAGGTACCGCCCGGCGCGAGCGTCGCGGTCGTCGGGTGCGGAGGCGTCGGTCTCAACGTCCTGCAGGGCGCGCGCCTCTCGGGCGCGACGACGATCATCGGGATCGACGCCAACGCCGACAAGCTGCCGCTCGCGACGCGCTTCGGCGCGACGCACACCGTGGACGCGGCCGCCACCGACATGGCGTCTGCCGTACGCGAGATCGTGGTCGGCGGCGTCGACTACGCGTTCGAGGTCGTGGGTGACCCGGACCTCGTCGCTGCGACCTTCGAGCTGACGCGCCCGGGCGGCACCTGCGTCATGGTCGGCTCACCGCCGCCCGGGAGCACGATCCCGATCGACGGTCGCAGCCTCTTCTCGGAGCGGCGCCTGCTCGGATGCACGGGGGGCAGCAACGTGCCGGCACGCGACATCCCCCGCATCATGCGGCTGTGGCGCGCCGGTTCGATCGACCTCGACGGGCTCGTGAGCCAGCGACTGCCGCTCGATGCGTTCAAGGACGCGTTCGACGCGCTCGAGCGCGGCACCGTGGCGCGCAGCGTCATCGTGCTCTAGCTGTCGACTCCCAGCAGACGCCGCGCGTTCCCTCGGAGCACCTGCTCGAGCTCGGCGTCGGTCAAGGTGTCCGCGAACCCCTCCACGACTTCGCGCGTGTTGGGCCAGGTCGAGTCCTGGTGGGGGTAGTCGGTCTCGAAGGTGATCTGGTCGATGCCGATCACGTCGCGCGCGCCGAGGCCGAACCGGTCGTCGTAGAAGCAGCCGTAGATCTGCCGCATGTACGCGCTCGGCGGCTCGGGGAGACGACCGTCGGGACCGGCCCAGATGTCGCCCTTGTTCCAGAGCGCGTCGGCACGCTCGAGGACGTACGGGATCCAGCCGATCTGCCCCTCCGCGAAGCAGATGCGCAGCGTCGGGAACCGCGCGAGCGCACCGCAGAAGAGCCAGTCGGTCAGCGCCATCACCGTCGTGAGGAACACGAGGTTGGCGATGACGGGCGGTGGCGCGTCCGGTGACGACGTCAGCCAGTGCGACCCGGATCCGATGTGCATGAAGACCACGGTGTCGGTCTCGGCGCACGCAGCGAAGAAGGGGTCCCAGTGCCGCGACCGGTCGTGGACCGTCGGCAGCCCGAGCTTGTTCGGCAGCTCCGAGAACGCGACCGCACGACACCCGCGCGCCGCGTTGCGGCGGACCTCCGCCGCCGCGAGCTGCGGGTCCCACAGCGGGATGATGCAGAGTGGGAAGAGGCGCCCACCGGACTCCCCCGACCACTCGTCGATCATCCAGTCGTTGTAGGCCTGCACGCAGAGGAGCGCGAGGTCCTTGTCCTCGCGCTCGAGGAACACCTGCCCGCAGAAGCGCGGGAACGTCGGGAAGCACAGCGACGCCTCGACGTGGTTGAGATCCATGTCGTCGAGGCGGGCCTTCACGTCGTAGCAACCCGGGCGCATCTGGTCGAACGCGATCGGGCCCATCCACCACTCGTCGGGGGAGTACCCCGCGCAGGCGTTGAGCATCTGGTGCGACCACGCGAGGTCGTCGTACAGCCACCAGTCGGTCTCCGGGCCGTCGCCGCCCTTCTGGAGCACCTGGTTGCCGTTCACCCACGTGACGGTCGATCCGTCGCGCACGACGCGCGGCCCGCGCTCACGGAGCTTCGTGGGGAGGCGGTCCTGCCAGACGTGCGGCGGCTCGATCACGTGGTCGTCGAGCGAGACGATGCGTGGGATCTCACGCATGCGCGGAATCGTAGGTCGCGCTGCCGCGCTGCGCGCGAGACTCCGCGCATGCCGACCGGCGAGGTGGTCGACGGCCACGACGGCCGTCCGCTCGCCGGCGTCGCCGTGAGCGACGGCCTCGTCGTCGCCCGCACCGAGGCGGACGGCACTTTCTCGATCCCGCGCCGCGCGGACGCCGAGTTCGTGTTCGTGACCGTGCCGTCGACGCACCGCGCGCTCGAGGGGCGGTGGTTCGCCGACGTGCGCGCCGGCGCCTCGGATCCGCTTCGCTTCGAGCTGCAACCCGGGAGCACCGGGAGCGCAGGATGCCGGTTCGTGCAGGTGACGGACCTGCACGTGTCGGTCGACGGCGGCGCGCGCCTGCGCCCGATGATCGAGGCCGGCGTCGAGGCGCCCGCGGGGATCGCGGTCACGGGCGAGACGAGCGGGGCCGAGCTGCGCGCCGACCTCGAGCTCGTCGTCGAGCGCGAGCACCCGGACTTCATCGCCGCGACCGGCGATCTGGCGGACTACGGCCAGCGCGAGGAGCTGGCCGCGTACCGCGAGGCGATCACCGGGCTCGGCGTGCCGGTCGCGAGCATCCCCGGCAACCACGACCATCTCTCCTGCCTGACGCGCGAGGCGATCGACGAGTTCTTCGGCGCCTGGGCGATGCGCGACGACACCGAGGGGCTGAGCGCCGGGGAGGAGTTCCAGCGAGAGGTGTTCGGCGGCGACTGGCGGCGCGCCGCGTCCGGCCGCGCGCCGTGGGTCGAGGAGATCGGTCCGCTCTACTACTCCTTCGACTGGGGCGGCGTGCACTTCGTCGCCTACGACGGGGAGGGCCTGCGCCGGTACGGCGCCGACTACCCGCAGGACGCGTGGCTCGCCGCCGACCTGTCGCTGGTGCCCGAGGGCACGCCGGTCGTCGTGTGCACGCACTTCCCCGAGGATCGCGAGTTCTACCGGTCGCGCTTCGGCCGCGTGCGGCTCGTGGGTTCGATCAGCGGTCACTGGCACGGGACGCGCGCGTGGCACGACGGCGAGGCGCGCCACTGGACGAGCTCGACGCTGGGGTTCGGCGGGATCGACTACACCCCGCGCGGGTACCGGGTGGTGGAGGTCGACGCGCGCGGTGCGCGCTCACGCTGGGAGACGATCGAGGAGCCGTCCGGCGGCACCGCGCGTGTCGCCGGCTCTGCGGTGCGTGTCGGCGGGCGCATCGTCGTCGTCACCGAGGACGCGGACGTGCGCGGGTCCGTTCGAGCCGTGGACGGGTGGACCCGTGCCCTCGAGACCGCGGCACGGGGCGGGCTCAGCGCGGCCGACGGGCTGCTGTACCTGCTCGATCTGAACGCGCAGCTCGTCGCGCTCGACGCCACGACCGGCGCGCCGCGCTGGGCGCAGGGCCTCGGCGACCCGTCCGTGCGCTGGACCCTCGGCAGACCTGCCGTCGCTGCTGCGCGCGTCTACGCGGGCAGCGCCATGAGCGTCGACGCGTTCGTCGCCGCCGACGGCACGCGGCTCTGGCACACCGACCTGGCCTCCGCTGATTGGGCCGCGAGCTGGAGCGGCGTCTGCGCGAACGACGACGCGGTCGTCGTCGGCGCGATGAGCGACGACCTGCACCTCGCCGTGCTCGACCCTGACACCGGGACCGTCCGGTGGCGCCACTCGGGTCGCGACATCGCCGGGGTGTGTGCGACACCGGTGCTCACCGACGGTGTCGTGCTCGCGCTCCGTGCACCCGGATGGCTCGCGGCGTACGACTTCGCCGACGGTCAGCTCCAGTGGCAGCAGCCCCTCGACGACGCCTGGCCCGTCGCGTTGGCCCTCGCCGGCGAGGTCGCGCTCGTGCGCAGCGCGACCGGGAGGGTGTCGGCCCACGGCGTCGGCGACGGCCGCGTCCGCTGGGAGTGCGACCTCGGGCCCGGCCGGCGGGCGGGGCGCGCGTACTCGCGTCTGCCTGGCGCCCCGCGTCTGCCGTTGGTCGTCGTGGGCGACCGCGTCTGGACGGCGACGTTCGACGAGCTCGTCGGCCTCGACCTCGGCTCTGGCGGTGTCGCCGTGACCGCCCCCGTGGGCGGCGAGGTCGCGACCGTGCTCGCCGACGGCGACGGCGCCCTCGCCGTGACCGTCGCCGGCGACATCGTCCACGCGCCGTAACCCCGCGAGATCAGGGGGTCGCGAAGACCTCGAAGATCTGCAGCCGGTTTCCCTCGGGATCGCAGAACGACGCGTACCGACCCCACTGCTCCGTGACGAGTGGGTCGAGCTCGACGCCGACGGCGGCGAGTCGCGCGCGCTCGCGCTCGGCGTCGTCGACGATGAAGCAGAGCTGCACCGCGTCTCGGTTCGTCGCGGTCAGGAGCGCAGGGTCCCAGTGCCGTTCGGCGTGGAAGAGCTCGATGATGACATCGCCCGTGCCGAGCGACACCCAGTCGACGAGCGGCACACAGGACGGGCCCGGATCGATGTCGTGGACCTCGAAGCCGAGGATGTCCCGGTAGAACCGGAGCATCAGCGGGAAGTCGAGCACGAACAGGTTGACCTGGAAGAGGTTCACGGGTGCGGCCGCCGCCGATCAGGGCGCATGGGCGTCACACGCCGGATCGCGGTCGCCTACTGCTTCGTCGGCGTGAAGTCGGTGCGGACTGGCTGGCCCCAGGGAGCGACCGTACCGTGTGGTGGCAGCACGGGCACGGGTTCGTCGACCGGTACCGCGGGTGACGCCCGCCCCGCTGCGGCAAGATCGCGGGATGGAAGCGAGCACGTTCGATCCGGCCGACTACGCCGAGGAGCTCGGCGCCGCGACCCACGACGTCGGCACGAAGCTGCTGCTGGAGAACGACCGCGTCCGGATCTGGGACCTCGATCTCGCGCCGGGTGAGCGCGTGCCGTTCCACTGTCATGCGACGCCCTACTTCTTCGTGTGCGTCGACGCGGGCCGGGCCATCAGCCGGTTCCCCGACGGCAACGCCATGACGCTCGACTACCGCGAGGGCGACACGTGGTTCGACGAGGTCGCGCACGGCGACGAGATCCACGACCTCGAGAACGTCGGGACGACGCGCTTGCGGTTCACGACGGTGGAGCTCCTTGCATGACCGCGCTCGGGATGTGCACCGCCACCCTCCTGCGCGAGCCTCTCGGCGACGCGTCGAACGACGACCTGCGCGCGACGGTCGACGCCGCGGTCGCCGCCGGATGCCGCGACCTCTCGATCTGGGCGCACCACCTCGAGAGCATCGGTGACGTGCGCACCTCCGGCGCGCGCCTCGCCGCGCTCGAAGCCGCGACGGCCTGGGCGGGCGGCGACCGGGACGCCGCCGCGGCCGAGGCGCAGCACCTCGCGACGCTTGCCGCCGAGCACGGGGCCGCGACCATCGCCGCGGTGACGCTCGACCCGACGGTCGACGACCTCGATCGAGCGCGTGACCACCTCGCGCTCCTCGTCGCTGGGGCGGAGGAGGCCGGCGCGACGGTGTGCGTCGAGTTCCTCCCGTGGAGCGGCATCCCGACCCTCGCCGTGGCGTGGGACCTCGTCGAGCCACTGGGGCCGCGCGCCGGGATCCTGCTCGACACGTGGCACTGGCAGCGCCAGCCCGGCGGCCCGTGCCCCGACCTGCTCGGAACGATCCCGGGCGACCGGATCCACTACGTCCAGCTCTGCGATGCCGCGGCGGCACCGAGCGGCGACTCCTTCGAGGAGGCGATGACCGCACGCCTGCTCCCCGGCGACGGCGTCGTGGACTTCGGCGACGTGCTCGCGGTGCTCGACCGCATCGGCGCGCAGCCCTACGTCGCGACCGAGATCTTCAACACCGCGCTCGTCGCCGACCTCGGGAGCGCAGGTGCCGCTCGGGCCATGGCTGCCGCCGCGAGATCTCTCGACGCGCGCTTCCCGTCCGGATGAGAATGCGGTGGGCGGGGGTCCAATCCGATCGAGGGGGGTTCGAATGAAGCGCGCAGCGGTGGTCGCGGTCGTGCTGCTCGTAGTCGTCACCGGGTTCGGCTCGGCGGCGCACGGGAAGCCGCAGAAGCCGCCCAAGGAGCTCGTGGAGCGGATGTTCCCGCGCCGGGTCTTCGGGCCGGTGAAGAACGTGATATGCATCACGGACCCGAAGGGCGACTGGGGGTTCTTCAACGGTCAGCCCGCGGGCCTCCACGACCCCTACGTCGACATCCGTCGAGCGTGCTCCGCGTACTTCAAGCGGACGCCGCGCCAGCTCGCCCACCTCGACACCGCGCTCGCCTGTGGCGCGAACGCGGGCGGGCTCGTCGTCTGCTCGTCGTCGAACCCGCCGGTCGGTCTCACCAAGACCGACATCGCACTGTTCTCGATGGAGCTCGCGGGCACGCCGCCGCACGACTTCCCCGCGGGGGAGACGGCGCGGTTCCAGCTGTTCCTCGACGTCGGTGGTGACCCGGCCACGAAGTTCCAGGCGAGTCCCGAATCGCCCGACAGCTCCTCGGTGGGGACGAACATGACGTACCAAGCGGTGTTCAACGACCCGGGGACGAGCGTGCAGGATCTCCAGCTCCTGGCCGTCGATCGGCGGACGCCGCAGCAGTTCCTCACCGACTCGACGGCGCGCATCTGGCTGCGCCGGAACCTCGTGACGTTCGTCGTGCCCGAGGGCGAGACCGGCCCGGTCAGCGGCGCGCGCGGCGGGGCGTTCCACGGATCCCGCACCGCGGCGGGCGGGGGCGACGCCGGCCAGAACAACCAGGACGTGACCGGCGGCGGCGTCCACGCGCCCTACAAGCTCCTCCCCTGGATCGAGTAGCGGCCGAACGCGCTCACTGCTGGTAGCCCTCGACGACGCCCTCGGGGCGCGCGCTCACGTCGTCGGGATCGAGGCCCGCCTTCCGTCGCGCGCGCCGCTGGCGGAGCAGGTCCCAGCACTGGTCGAGCGCGACCTCGATCTGGCGCAGCCGATCCAGCTCGTCCTCGCTCAGGCCCTCGCCCACGTGTGATCGCTCGAGGCGATGCTCCTCGTCCGACAGCTCGCCGATCCGCCGCACGATCTCCTGGTCGTCCATGGCGAAGTCATACCCCGGTCGCGGGTCTACTGGACCCCGGTGCTGGCGACGAAGGCGCCGTGCGGTGCGCGGCTGCCGCCCTCGCGCTCGATCGTGATCGCGTACTTGATGGCGGGCAGCTCCGCCCGACCACCGAACCTCGCCGCCGTCGGGGACGGGCCGAGCACCGCTTCGGGCGTCGGGCCGTCCTCGGAGATCCCCCAGAGCTCGTACGTACGCGAGCCCTCGAGCGGCGCCAACCCGGCGTCGAGGAAGTAGCCCCGCCCGTCGGGGTACACGGCGAGCCGCGCGGCGACCGTGCCGTCCGGCGCGCGCAGGGCGAACCGGTCCGCGTCGGGGTCACGGATCGCGGCTCGTGCCGCGGTATCCACGGACGGCGCGCCCGGCCCGCCGCTGTCGAGGCTCGTGACGGCGACGACGGCACCGATCGCGATCACGGCCGCGACCGCGGCCGCGACGAGCCTCCGACCACGGCGCCGGCGACGGGCCGCGAGCTCGTCCTCCTCCGCGTCCATCTGCGTGCGGATCGCGTCCCAGACGCGCGGGGCCGGTCGCAGGTCGGATCGCGCGAGCCACGCCGCGCCCAGCTGCAGCGCGTGCAGCTCGGCGCGCGCGTCCTGGTCGTTGAGCACGAGCTGCTCGACCTGCTCACGCTCGTCGTCCTCGAGGGCACCGAGCGCGTAGGCGCCGAGGAGCTCCTTGACCTCGGCCGGAGTCAGCTCGCGTCCCACGATTCCGCTCCGATGTCGACCGCGAGCAAGCGGTCGCGCAGGCGCAGCAGCCCCGCGCGGATCCGGCTCTTCACGGTGCCTTCCGGTTGTCCCAGCATGCTCGCGACCTGCTGGTAGGTGTAGCCGCCGTAGTACGCGAGCTCGATCGCCTCGCGCT
>DATBSK010000118.1:0-4686 GCA_036559825.1 Acidimicrobiia bacterium
GATCTCCGGCTCGCAGCTCGCCGCCCAGCCGGGTCAGGTCCGCGCACAGCTCCGGGGGGATCGGCTCGCCGGCGAAGTCCCAGATCACCGTGCGCAGCTTCCACTGGCGGTGGAACGTGAGCCCGTGGTCGATGCCGAGGATCACGTCGTTCACGAGGTCGTGGAGGCAGTGCCCACCCTTGCGGTCCGTGTTGTTCGCGAGCACGTCGAACGCGGCGAACTGCCGGAAGCGATCCGGGTGGTGCTCGAGCAGCGTGAAGTAGTGCTCCTCCGGGTCGTGGTCGACGAACCGCTGGACCGCGCCCTCGCCCAGGGGCGCGTCCTCGCGCAGCACGGTGACGGGCACGATCCCCCATCCCAGGCTCCGCGACAGCTCGTACGCCGCGACCTCACGCCGGCACAGCGTGCCGTCGGGGAAGTCCCAGAGCGGGCGCTCGCCACGGCGCGGCTTGTAGACCGCGGGCACGGTGACACCGTCCGCGCTGGCCTCGGCGAGGAACGCGCCGTTCGACGAGTACCGCAAGCGGCCGACGAGCTCGAGGGTGCCCGCCCCGAGGATCTCGGCGACCTGGTCGGCGCTCAGTTCCAGCGGGGGCACCGGTGGCCGGCCGGGTCCATCGGCATCCCGCAGAGCGGGCACGGCGGTCGCCCCGCCTCGACGACGGCCGCGCCGCGCGCCGCCATCGCGCGCACCTGCGGGCGCGTCGCATAGATGCGGGCGACGTACCCCGGATCCGTCTCCTCGTCGGTCGCGGGCGGGCGCTCCTCGGCCTCGTCGTCGTCCTCGTCGGCGTCGATCGACCGCTCGCGCAGCTCGATGAGCACCAGCTCGCGTTCGGGGTCGAAGCCGAGACCGATGAGGCGCGCGCGGAAGAGGGGCACGGTGGGCTCGCGCAGCTCGGCGGACGTCTCCGGGAGCGCCACCGGCTCCTCGGGGTACTCGTCGGCGAGCCGGTCGAGGAACGCGACCGCCTCGCTCGCGAGCAGCGCGACCTGCTCCTTCTCGACGAGCACCGTGAGCTGCGTCGCGGCGGTGCGCGCCTGCACGTAGAAGGCACGCTGCCCCGGCTCCCCGACTGCACCGGCGCCGAGCGCCTCGATGTCCTCGAGCTCGATCTCGTCCATCACGTCTTCCGTGCCCTCGCCTTCGTGCCCCGAGCGGCCTTCCTCGTCGTCGCCGTCTTCGCGGCTTTCGAGGTCTTCCGTGCCCGCTTGGCGGGGGGAGGCGGCTGCAGCTCGTCGAGCGCCCCCGTGTCGTTGCACTTCAGCATGGCTACCCCGTGGGGACTGAAGGCGAACGCGGTCACCGACGCGGGAGACACGTGGATGCGCTGGAAGAGATCGAGGTGGACGCCGGTGTAGTGCGCGATCGCGGCCTTGATCGGGTCGGCGTGCGAGACGATCACCACGAGCTCGCCGGGGTGCTCGGCGATGACGGCTTCGATCGCGGCGACCATCCGCGCCTGCATCGCGGCGAGCGACTCGCCGGCGGGGAACGACGCCCGCGAGGGCGTGCGCTGGACGACCTTCCACAGGTCCGTCTTGGCGAGGTCGACGAGCTTCTGGCCCGTCCAGTCGCCGTAGTCGGCCTCGAGCACGCCCTCGAGCGGCAGCACCGGCAGGCCGTGGTGGTCGGCGACGGCCTGCGCGGTCTGGATGGTGCGCTCGATCGGGCTGGCGTACACCACCGCGACCGGGAGGTTCGCGAGCCGCGTGCCGAGTGCCTCCGCTTGGCGGCGGCCCTCGTCCGAGAGGTCGATGCCGGGCGCACGCCCCGACAGCAGCGGACCGGTCTGCCCCGTCACGGCATGACGGGCGAGGACGATGCGCGTCGGCGCGTGCGCGGCGCCGTCCGAGCGGCCGTTGCGCTTCGCGGCGGCCGGTGCCGCGCGCCGGGTCATCGTCGCGATGCTACCGGCCGCCTTTTCGGAGGCGGGCGGCGCCTCGCGCGCCTGCGCGTAGCCTCGTGCGATGCCCGACGCGCCCGTGACGCTGACGCCGAGTGGGCCACCCGAGACGGTCCTCGATGGCGAGCCCGTCGACGCGCTGAGCGCGCTCGATGCCGCACTGGCGCTCGACGACGTCGTGGCACGACGCGACGCGGTCGCAGACATCGCCGTGCGCTGGCCGCGCTTCCTCGACGCGTGGGCGCGACTCGGACAGCTCGCGCGTGATGACGCCGAGGCGTACGCCTGCTTCCGTGTCGGCTACCACCGCGGACTCGACCGGCTGCGCCAGAGCGGTTGGCGCGGCTCGGGGTACGTGCGATGGTCGCACCCCGAGAACCGCGGCTTCCTCCGGGCGCTCGCCGGGTTGCAGCGCGTCGCCCGGGTCATCGGCGAGAGCGACGAAGCGCAACGGTGCGGCGAGTTCCTGCGCCAGCTCGATCCCGACTGGGAACACCTCGAGCCGGAGGCGCTCGCGGGACCCGCCTAGGCTGATCAGCCGTGAAGCGAGCGCTCGTCACCGGCATCACCGGGCAAGACGGACGCCACATGTCGGAGTTCCTCACCGGCAAGGGCTACCAGGTGTTCGGGCTCGTCCGGGGCCAGAACAACCCCAAGGCGATGCTCGTCACCGACGAGAACCCCTCGCTCGAGCTCGTCGAGGGCGACCTGCGCGACCTGTCGTCGTTGATCGCCGCCGTCGAGCAGGTGCAGCCCGACGAGGTCTACAACCTCGGCGCGATGAGCTTCGTCGCGCTCTCGTTCCGCCAGCCCGAGCTCACCGCCGACATCACGGGCGTGGGCGTGCTCCGGATGCTCGAGGCGATCCGCATCGTCGGCGGTGCCGAAGGCAACCCGATCCGCTTCTACCAAGCGTCATCGTCCGAGATGTTCGGGAAGGTGCGCGAGACGCCGCAGTGCGAGAGCACCGGGTTCCACCCGCGGTCGCCGTACGGCGTCGCCAAGGTGTTCGGCCACCACATGACGGTGAACTACCGGGAGTCGTACGCGCTGCACGCGTCGTCGGGGATCTGCTTCAACCACGAGGGACCGCGGCGCGGCCTCGAGTTCGTGACGCGCAAGATCACGAACGGCATCGCCCGGATCAAGCTCGGGCTGCAGGACTCCATCACGCTCGGCAACCTCGACGCGGCCCGCGACTGGGGCTTCGCGGGCGACTTCGTCGAGGCGATGTGGCTGATGCTCCAACAGGACGAGGCCGACGACTACGTGATCGCCACCGGCGAGACGCACACGGTGCGCGAGTTCCTCGACGTCGCGTTCCGGCGCGCCGGACTCGACGACTGGGAGCACTACGTCCGGCGCGACACGCGCTTCGAGCGCCCGGCCGAGGTCGACCTGCTCATGGGCGACGCCGCCAAGGCGCATCGTCAACTCGGCTGGAAGCCGAAGGTGAGCTTCGAGGAGCTCGTCGCGATGATGTACGAGGCCGATCTCGCCGAGGAGACGGCGCGCGCCTGAGCGTCAGCGCCAGGCGCGAGGGCGGTACCCGTACCGCCGGCGGTATCCGTGCCGGTACCGACGACCGCGGCCGTGCGGGAACCCGACGACGAAGAGCAGCAGGGCCACGAACCCCAGGAGCAGCAGTACTTCGAGCATGCCTCGGTGATACCCCGCCGCGCCGTCCCTCATTCGGCGTCGAGCACCGCGACCGCCCGGCGCGCCGCGACGAGCACCGGGTCCCAGAGCGGGGAGAAGGGCGGCGCGTACCCGAGGTCCACGTTCAGCAGATCGCTGACGGCGAGCTCGGTCCACACCGCCATCGCGACGACGTCGATCCGCTTCGCCGCGCCCTCTTCGCCGATGATCTGGCCGCCGAGCACACGGCCTCCGGCTCGCTCGACGACGAGCTTCACGGTGATCGGACGCGCGCCCGGGTAGTAGCCCGCGCGCGTCGTCGCCTCGATGGTGACGGCGGTCGCGTCGAACCCGCTGTCGGACGCTTCGCGCTCGGAGAGGCCGGTGCGCGCCACCTCGAACTTGCAGATCTTCGACACCGCGGTGCCGATCACCCCGGGGAAGGTGACGTCGCCGCCGCTGCAGTTGATGCCGGCGACACGTCCCTGCTTGTTCGCGTGCGTACCGAGCGCGATCGCGATGGGCCGACGGGACACGCGATGGAACGTCTCCACGCAGTCGCCCGCGGCGAAGACCCCCTCGGCGGACGTGCGCTGGTGATCGTCGACGACGATCCCCCCCGTGTCGCCGATCTCGATGCCGGCGTCGGCCGCGAGCCCGGACGCCGGGCGGACGCCGAGCCCGAGCACGACGAGGTCGGCAGGGAGCGCGTGGTCTTTCGTGCGGACCGCGCGCACCGCTCCGCCCTCGACGTCGAACCCCTCGACCGGCTGCTCGAGGTGGAGGTCGACGCCGATCTCGCGGAGCGCGTCGGCGACGAGCGCACCCATGTCGGGGTCGAAGGTGGGCATCGGCTGCGGGGCCCCCTCGACGACCGAGACGTTCATCCCGCGCCCGACGAGCGCCTCGGCGAGCTCGAGACCGATGTAGCCCGCGCCGACGACGACCGCGTGCGGCCCCGGCGACGCGTCGACCGCGCCGCGCAGCTCGATGCCCTGCGCGAGCGTCTGCACGCCGTAGATGCCCCTGGCGTCGATCCCGGGCAGCGCCGGTCGGACGGGTGTCGCGCCGGTCCCGAGCACGAGCCGGTCGAACGACTCGGTTGCCTCCGCGCCGTCGGCAAGCGATCGCACCCGGGCCG
>DATBSK010000119.1:0-5554 GCA_036559825.1 Acidimicrobiia bacterium
GCGACGAGGGCCTAGGCGTCGTGCACCACGTCGCCGACGAAGTAGGGGATGCCGCACGCCGAGTACGACGTGAACGCACCGCGCTCGAAGCAGACGATCTCGAGCTCGTCGGCGGGCCGGCGGCGCCGTACCTGCGCGGCCGCCGTCATGCCGCCGGCGTCCCCGCCGACGACGACGAGCCGCTCGCGCGTCACCGCCGCCTCTGCTGGTCGACGCCGCGAGCGGCGTCTCCTCCGGCGTCGACCGTCAAGGCCGCTCGACGCCGGCGAGCTCGGCGCGGGCCAGCGCCTCCTCGGCCTCGGCCACGAACCGGTGCACGAGCTCGGCCGCGGGCACGAGCTCGTGGATCGCGCCCACGCCCTGCCCGGCCGGGTAGCACTCGCGTGCCGGGTCGACGCCCTGCGCATCGTCGCCCTCGGGGAGATGGAGGACGCCGCTCGAGGTCGCGACCAGCATCTGCTCCGGGAACGGCTTCAGCTCCTCGGGATGCTCCTCGTAGTGCTGCGTGGTCTCGTTGCGCACCACGCGCATGGGCTTGCCACTGAACGCGCGGCTCACCACGGTGCCGTCCTCCCCGGTGCGGACGAGCGCGTCCTTGTAGCCCGGCGCCGAGCGTGCTTCGGGTGTCGCGATGAAGCGCGTGCCGACCCAGACGCCGTCCGCGCCGAGCATGAGCGCGGCCGCGAGCCCGCGGCCGTCGAAGATGCCGCCCGCTGCGACGACGGGAACGCGGTCGCCGACCGCGTCGACGATCTGGGGCACGAGGGGCATGGTCGCCACCTGGCCGGTGTGGCCGCCGGCCTCGGTGCCCTGCGCGACGACGAGGTCGCACCCGGCCTCGACCGCCGCGACCGCGTGCCGGACCTTGCCGCACATGTTGACCACGATCACGTTGTTGCGGTGGCAGAGGTCGATGACCTCGCTCGGCACGCCCAGCGCGGCCACGAAGACGGGCGCGCCCTCCTCGATGAGCAGCTCGACGTTGCGCAGCATGTCGGCGGGGAGCGCCGTGAGCAGGTCGACGCCGAACGGCTTCGACGTCAGCTCCTTGGTCTTGCGGATCTCGTCGACCATCTGCTCGCTGGTCATCGCGCCGGCACCGAGGCAGCCGAAGCCGCCCGCCTCCGACACCGCGGCGACGAGGCGGTGGTAGGAGACGCCGCCCATGCCTGCGAGCATCACGGGTTGGTCGATGCCGAGCATGTCGGTGAGTCGTGTGCGCATGATCAGACAGTAACGTCGACGTGATGGCCGAGGCGACGCCGCTCGTCGGCATCATCATGGGGAGCGACTCCGACTTGCGCGTCATGCAGGACGCCGCGGACGTGCTCGCGGAGCTCGGGGTGCCGCACGAGGTTCGCATCGTGTCCGCGCACCGCACGCCCGACGTCATGGTGGAGTACGCCCGCACGGCCGCCGATCGCGGGTTGCGCGTGATCGTCGCCGGCGCGGGCGGAGCGGCACACCTCCCCGGGATGACGGCGTCGATGACGACGCTGCCCGTGATCGGGGTGCCGGTGCCGCTCGAGCACCTCTCGGGTCTCGACTCGCTGCTGTCGATCGTCCAGATGCCCGCGGGCATCCCGGTCGCGACGGTCGCGATCGGCAACGCGCGCAACGCCGGCCTGCTGGCCGCGCGCATCCTCGCGGCCTCGGATCCCGCCCTCCGAGCGGAGCTAGAGCGGTTCGCGGCCACCCTCGCCGAGACCGTCCGTCAGAAAGACGCCAAACTTCGAGGCGTCTAGGGTGCGCGGCCATGTGGCCCGGCCTGCACGCCGCCAAGCATCCCGACAAGCCCGCACAGATCATGGCGAGCGGCGGCGGTGTCGTCACGTACCGCGAGCTCGACGAACGGTCCAACCAGCTGGCGCGGCTCCTGCGCGACCGCGGGCTCGACTTCCGCGATCACATCGCGATCTTCATGGACAACAACGACCGCTATGTGGAGGTCGCCTGGGCGGCGCAGCGGTCGGGGCTGTACTTCACGCCCATCAACTTCCACTTCAACGCGGACGAGGTCGCGTACATCGTCGACGACTGCGACGCACGCGCGATCATCACGTCGGTCGCGCTCGCGGACGTCGCCTCCGAGCTCGTCGACAAGCTGCCCGCAGGCGTCGAGACGCGCCTGGTCGTCGGCGGCAAGCTCGACGGGTACGAGCCGTACGAGGAGGCGATCGCCGGGTACCCCGCCGAGCCGCTCGAAGAGGAGCTCGAGGGTCACGCGATGATGTACTCCTCGGGGACGACCGGCCGCCCGAAGGGGATCCGCTACCAGCTCGAGCGCAAGCCCGTCGGCTCACCCGATCCGGCGCTCGCGGGGTTCGGCACGACGTACGGCATCGGTGAGGACTGCGTGTACCTCTCGCCCGCGCCGCTGTACCACGCCGCACCGCTGCAGTTCTGCATCGCGCAAGGCCGCTTCGGCGGCACCAACGTCATTCTCGAGCACTTCGACGCCGAAGGGTGCCTCGCCGCGATCGAGCGCTACCGCGTCACCCACGCGCAGTTCGTGCCGACGATGTTCGTCCGCATGCTCAAGCTGCCCGAGGAGGTGCGCGCGAAGTACGACCTGTCGTCGCTGGAGATGGCGATCCACGCCGCGGCGCCGTGCCCGGTCGAGATCAAGCGGCGCATGATCGAGTGGTGGGGGCCGATCATCTTCGAGTACTACTCGTCGACCGAGGGCATGGGCTCGACGATGATCACGAGCGAGGAGTGGCTCGCGCACCCCGGGTCCGTCGGCCAGGCCTTCTACACGAAGATCCACATCCTCGACGAGGACGGGAACGAGCTGCCGCCGGGTGAGCCGGGTGTCGTGTGGTTCGAGCCCGGTGACCGCACGATGAAGTTCGAGTACCACAAGGATCCCGGGAAGACGGCCGGCACGCGTGACGAGCACGGGTGGTCGTCGGTGGGCGACATCGGTTACCTCGACGAGGACGGATACCTCTACCTCACCGACCGTCGCGACTTCATGATCGTGTCGGGCGGTGTGAACATCTATCCGCAGGAAGCCGAGAACGTGCTCATCACGCACGACAAGGTCATGGACGCCGCGGTGTTCGGCGTCCCCGACCCGGAGATGGGCCAGAAGGTCCACGCGGTCGTGCAGCCGATCGACATGACGGACGCCGGCCCCGATCTCGAGCGCGAGCTCGTCGCGTTCTGTCGCGACAACCTCGCGCACTACAAGTGCCCGAAGGCGATCGACTTCGACCCCGAGCTCCCCCGTCAACCCACGGGCAAGCTCTACAAGCGCCTGCTCCGCGACCGCTACTGGGGTGACAGCACCAGCCGCATCGTGTGAGCTGATCAAGATGCGTCTCTCGACCCTCGTGGTGACGGTGAGGGACGCATCACGCGAGTGGCAGACATGAACCGCGACAAGTTCGACGCACTGGTCGACGATCTCGTCGCGGAGGAGGACGTGCTCGACGCGGTCGTCGCGGCGCTCGACGACGCGGGGTGGTCGACGCCGACACCGGCCGAGGGCTGGGACGTGCACGACCAGGTCGCGCACCTCGCTGCAAGCGAGGACTGGTCGCGCCGGTCGCTGACCGCTCCCGACACCTTCCGCACCGACCTCGCCGCGCTCGTCGACGACCCGGCCCGTCGCGCCGCGGAGGTGAAGAGCGGCCTGCTGGGGTGTCGTGTGCCCGAGGAGGGCGTGCTCGCGTGGTGGCGCGACGCGCGCACCGCCACGGTCGCGGCGCTGCGCGAGCACGACCCCCGGGACCGCGTGCCGTGGTTCGGCCCCGACATGTCGGTGATCTCGTTCACCACCGCGCGCCTCATGGAGACGTGGGCGCACGGGCAAGACGTGGTCGACGCGCTCGCGACCCACCGCGAGCCGACGCGCCGCATCCGGCACGTCGCCGAGATCGGTGTGCGCACCCGCCCGTTCGTCTACGCGTCCCGGGGGCTCACGATGCCCGACGCCGCGGTGCGGGTCGAGCTGACCGGCCCGGATGGCGAGCCATGGGTGTGGGGCCCCGGGGACGCATCCGACCGCATCGCCGGCGACGCGCTCGACTGGTGCCTCGTGGTGACGCAGCGGCGGAACCCCGCGGACACCGCGCTCACGGTCGAGGGCGACGCGGCCCGCGAGTGGATCGGCATCGCGCAGGCGTTCGCCGGCGCGCCGACCGACCACCGCCCACCCCGCGCCGCCTGATCGGCCGAGCATGTGACATCCCAACCGGGAATACCGGCTCTGGTGTCACATGCTCGGGGATGGGTCGCGGGGACTCAGTGAGGGATGTCGCGATACGGGCGATCGGTGTCGACGCGCGGCTCGGGCGGGAGCCCGAGGACACGTTCCCCCACGATGTTGCGCTGGATCTCGTCGGTCCCGCCGCGGATCGAGATCGACGGTGCGGTGAGGAAGAGCGTCTGCCATTCGCCCGGCTCGAGGAGGCACTCCGCGCCCAGGAGTGACAGCGCGGCATCGGCCGTCTCCTTGAACACCGCGCTGCCGCGCAGCTTCGAGCCCGAGCCCTCGGGCCCCGGCACACCCGCTCGCGCGCGGTCACGCGCGCGTCGCGCGGTCAGCCGCGCGACCTCCGAGCCGAGGTGCGCGCGGAGCACGCGGTCACGACGCGCGCCTTCGGCGCCGCGCTCGCGCACCAGCTCGAGCAGGCGAGTGGCGGGCGTCCCCATGCCGGTGCTCACCGCGCCGACCGCACCGCGCTCGTTCGCCAGCGCGGTGCGCGCCACCGCCCATCCCTCGCCGACGCCGGCGATGCGGTAAGTGTCGGGCACGACCGCGGCGTCGAGGAACACCTCGTTGAAGTGGGCGTCGCCGTTCATCTGGCGCAGCGGCCGGACCTCGACGCCCTGTTGCTCCATCGCGACCGCGAACGCGGTGATGCCGGCGTGCTTCGGGACGTCGAAGTCCGAGCGCGCGAGGCAGAAGCCCCACGCCGAGTAGTGCGCTCGGCTGCTCCACACCTTCTGGCCCGTGAGCCGCCACACGTCGCCGTCTCGCTCGGCCCGGGTCGACACGTTCGCGAGGTCCGAGCCCGCGCCAGGCTCCGAGAAGAGCTGGCACCAGATCCCCTCGCCGGTGCGGATCCGCGGGAGCCAGCGCCGGCACTGCTCCGCGGTTGCCATCGCGATGAGCGTGGGCGCGAGGACGTGCAGCCCGACGAGGTACGGGTAGAGGTCCGGTTGGTGGAAGCGGGTCAGCTCGCGGCTGATGAGCGCGATCTCCTCGGCCGCCGCGCCGCGGCCGCCGTACTCGACCGGCCACGCCGGGACCGCCCACCCGCCGTCGGCGAGCGCGGCGAGGAACGCACGACCGTCCTCCAGGTCGTCGACGCCGGCGCCGAGCACTGCGACCGTCTCGTCGTCGGACGGCGGGCGCAGCACCGCGGCGAGCGCGTCGTGCACCTCCTCGGCGGTGACCCGGGCCATCCGCGCGCCGATGCTACGCGCGACCCGCGTCAGCTCCATGGGTCGGCTCGCTGCGGCGCCATGGAGACGATGCGCCGCTCTCGATCGCCGCGCAGGGCGCCTCCGCACGATACGTGCGCCGCGGACGCTCGCCTCA
>DATBSK010000120.1:0-3409 GCA_036559825.1 Acidimicrobiia bacterium
TCGCTGGGCGACTCGATCCCGGCGGTACCGCTCAGCAGCGCGAGCCCGTCGACCATGCCCGGTCACTCGAGCGCCAGCCGCAGCGCGAGCCGGGCGCCCATCGAGTAGCCGACCCAGGTCCCGGCCCCACCGCGGTGCGCGAGCGCATCCGCGGTGCCCACGAAGTCGAGACCGTCGGGGACGTCGAGCGCCTGCACGTCCCAGTCGACCGGCAACGCCTTCTCCAACGGATCCCAGGAGCGCGCCGTCAGGCTGAACCCGGGCACCATCCGCAGCCGCACCGCAGCATCCTCGCACGTCGACCTGCCGGCGCATGTGTTCGGTCCGCGCGATGACCCACGATGCGACGACCGCCTTCGCTCGCACGATCGTCGACGAATGGATGCGCGCGGGTGTCACGGATGCCGTGCTCGCGCCGGGGTCGCGGTCCGCACCCCTCGCGCTGGCGGTCGCGCGCGACGAGCGGTGTCGCGTCCACGTGCACATCGACGAGCGTTCGGCCGCCGGCTTCGCGCTGGGGCTCGGCCGCGCCTCGCGTCGCCCACCGGTGCTGCTGTCGACGTCCGGCACCGCCGCCGCGCTCTTCCACGGCGCGGTGCTGGAGGCGCACCACGGCCGGGTGCCCCTGCTGGTGTGCACCGCGGACCGCCCACCGGAGCTGCGCGACGTGGGTGCCGGCCAGACGGTCGAGCAGCACGGCCTCTACGGCGGCGCGCTGCGGTGGGCGCACGACCCCGGCCCACCCGACGACGCGCCCGGTGCCGCGGCGCGTTGGCGCCAGCTGGCGTGCCGCGCCGCCGCGCTCGCGACGGGCCCTCCCGCCGGGCCCGTGCACCTGAACCTCCCGTTCCGCGATCCTCTCGTGCCCAGCGGCGCGCCGCTGGTCGACGCGCCCGGCCGTGAGGACGGCGCGCCCTGGGTGGCCACGCGGCGATCACTCCGCGCACCCGACGACGCCGTCATCGCAGAGCTCGCGGCGTTCGTGCGCGCGCACCCGCGCGGCGTGGTCGTCGCGGGGTGGAGCCCGGGTGCCACCGCGCCGGTGGTCGGGCGCTTCGCGGCCGCGGCCGGGTGGCCGCTCCTCGCCGACCCGATCTCGGGGGTGCGATCGGGGCCCGACGCCGTGTCCACCTACGAGGCGCTCCTGCGCGCCCCGGGCTTCCCCGACCAGCACCGGCCCGAGGCCGTGCTGAGACTCGGAGGGCCACCGACGAGCAAGGTCCTCGATGCGTGGATCTCGGGCGTGCCCACATGGCTCGTCGATCCCGACGACGCATGGCTCGACCCCGACCGCAGCGCGTCGACGCGCGTCGTGTGCGATGCCGAAGCCCTCCTCGACCGCGCGAGCGACGCGCTCGACACGGAGCCGGGTGCCGGCTGCGACTGGTCCAGCGAGTGGAAGCGGGCCGAGGCCATCGCCCGCGGCGCGCTCGACGAGGCCTGCGACGCGCTCACCGAGCCTTTCGAGGGCCGCGTCGCGCGGGACGTCGTCGCGTGCCTCCCCGATGGCGCCACCCTCGTCGTGGCGTCGAGCATGCCCGTGCGCGACGTCGACGCGTTCGCCGCCCCCCGCCGCGGGATCGAGCTCCTCGCGAACCGCGGCGTGAACGGGATCGACGGCTTCGTCTCCACCGTGCTCGGCGTCGCTGCCGCGCGGCGCGGTGCTCCCGTGGCCGGCTTGCTCGGTGACCTCTGCCTGCTCCACGACGTCAACGGCCTCGTGGGTGCGAGCTCCCGCGGCATCGACGCGACGCTCGTCGTCCTCGACAACGATGGCGGCGGCATCTTCTCGTTCCTCCCGCAGGCGCGTAGCGACGCCGTGAGCCCATCCGACTTCGAGCTGCTCTTCGGGACTCCCCACGGCATCGACATCGAGCAGGTCGCCCGTGCCTACGGCGTGCCGTGCGCGCGAGTCCGATGCGGTGACGCGGTCGCCAGAGCGGTCGAGTCGGCGCTCGACGCCGGAGGGGTCCGCATCGTGCTGGTCGAGAGCGATCGAGCGGCGAACGCCGCGCGCCACGCCGCCGTCTGGGAGGCGGTCAGCTCCGCACTGCGGTGATCGTGCCGTACACGCCGACGTCCGCCCGGACCAGCGCACGCAGCATCGGGACGAGCTTCGCCTCCGTCTCGCGCCACTCGTCGTCGGGGACCGATCCGGCGACGATGCCCGCGCCGGCGTGGAGCACGGCGCGAGGGCCGTCGAGCACCGCGCCGCGCAGCGCGACGACCCACTCGCCGTCGCCGCGCGCGTCGACCCAGCCGACGGGCCCGGCGTACCGGTCGCGGCCGCAGGGCTCGAGCCTGCGGATCGCTGCGAGCGCGGGCTCGCGGGGCGAGCCACCGACCGCGGGGGTCGGGTGGAGCGCGCGTGCGAGCGCGACCGCGTCGGGAGCCGGCTGGTGGAGCTCGCCGACGACGGGCGTGACGAGGTGCGCCACCGACGCGAGCCGGGCGACGTC
Organism: Acidimicrobiia bacterium; assembly: GCA_036559825.1. Taxonomy (GTDB): domain Bacteria; phylum Actinomycetota; class Acidimicrobiia; order IMCC26256; family PALSA-555; genus DATBSK01. The sequence goes on from DATBSK010000120.1 coordinate 2,460, forward strand.
GGGCGCGGTCGCGACGTCGAGGCCGTCGCACCACGGGCCCAGCGTCTCGACGATCGCCGAGACGACGGGTCGATGCTCGCGCGCGTCCTTCGCCGACGTCCGGAGCGCCCGCACGGAGGCCTCGTCGACGTCGAGGGCGGTGCCCGCCATCGGTCGTGACTCGACGCGGCGGCCGCGCCGCCGGACGAGCAGCTCGGGGCTGGCGCCGACCATGCCGTCGACGGCGTACAGGTAGCACTCGGGCTGTTCGGCACGCAGACGACCGAGGACGACGCGCGGGTCGAAAGGAGCATCGGCCTCGACGTCGACTCGGCGCGCGAGGACCACCTTCTCGAGCTCACCCCCGGCGATCGCGCGCAGCGCCGCGTTCACTGCGTCGTTCCACTCGCGATGCGTCATGCGCTCGCGCACCCCGAGGGTCGCCGGCGCGGTGCGCGGGCGTGACGCCGGCGCGCCCAGGGGCGGCCCCACCTCGGTCAGCCAGGCACGACCCGCGGTGTCGCGCCCCAGGATCCGCCGGGGCACGACGAGCTCGCCCGCGACCGTCGGGTCGAACGGCAGTGCGCCCACGGCGAGCGGCCCGGTGCCCGGTCGTCCGACGCGGTCGTCGTGGTCGACCGCGGCGAGCCAGGCCGCGGCATCGCCCGGCTCGAGGCGCGCCGCGACGCCCGACGTGACGAAGCCACCGCCGTCGTGCAGCCAGGCGACGCCGTCGGGGCCGAGCGCGTCGAGGAGGTCCGCCGGGGCATCGACGCGGCGCGTCGTCGCGCACACCGGCTCGACGAGCGGTGTGGCGGCGCTCATGCGCGCGACCCCGTGAGCACCTGCACCGAGCCCCCGGTCATGGTGGCGCGGTTGCAGCCGGTGAATCCCGCGTCGCCGAGCGCGGTGACGAGCTCCGCCGGCTCGGGCAGGTAGCCCGTGGAGCGCGGCAGATAGCGGTAGGCCTC
>DATBSK010000121.1:0-36180 GCA_036559825.1 Acidimicrobiia bacterium
TGCTGAACCGGGTGCTCGACCGGCTGCCGGACGTGCGTCTCGATCCGTCGGCGGACGACGTCTACATCAGCGGGCTCATGTTCCGCGCGCCGAACGAGCTCCCGGTCCTGTTCGGCTGACTCTTCAGCGCCGGCGGCGCCGGTGGCGGGGGAGGAGGGTGCGCAGCGTGAGGAGCCCGAGCGCGGTGAGCGTCGCGTAGATCGCCAGGCGCCGCTCGGGGTCGCGCGCCGGCACCCATTCCACGTCGCCGTCCCGCACGACGAGCGCGCCCGCGGGCCGGGAGCGCACTCCGAAGCCACCGCCGCTGCCGATGTTCCCGGGCTGGATGCCGCCTCCTCCTCCGCCACCGCCGGAGATGTGCGCAGCGGGGATCACGATGACGCCGTCCCGCTCGATCGGCTTGCCGAACACTCGCTTCACGCTGATCGCGTTGCGGGCCTTCGTGACGAACGCCGGGATCCGCGGGACCTGCGCCGCCTGCTGGTGTCGCTCGAGCTCGCTCATGGCATGGCTCCTGACCTGCGTCCCAATGGTCGTCAAGATGCGTCTCTGGACCCTCGTCATGACGGTGAGCGACGCATCACGTGCTGGGGGTCGTGCTCGAAGCGCCGCTGGCGCGATAGGCGTCCTGCCAGTCCTTCGGCGGTGGGTCGGCGCGGCGGGCGCCCGCCCCGAACATCCTGGGCAGCTCGGTGGACAGGTCGGCGGCGCTCCAGCCGCGGTCGGAGCGCTCGAGCGTCCGGTCGACCTCGAAGGTCCGCACGTGCTCGACGATGCCGCCGCGGACCTGGAAGCACTGGCCGCTCACCCAACGCGCCTGCGGCGACGCCAGGTAACACACCATCTCCGCGACGTGCACCGGATCGGTGGGGTCGAAGTCGACGTCGAGGCGGCCCGCGTTCCGCGCCGTGCGCCACCCGATCTTCGCCAGGCGCGTCGCCGCCGACGGCATGATGCAGTTCGCGGTCACGCCGTACGGCGCCATCTCGGTCGCGATCGCCTCGGTGAACGCGAGCGCGCCGGCCTTCGCCGCGACGTAGTTCGACTGCCCGGCCCCGCCGTACAGGAGCAAGCCGGTCGACGTGTTGACGACGCGCCCGTCGACCGGCCGGCCGGCCTTGTGCTCGTCGCGCCACCAGCGGCACGCGGGCGCGGTCACCGCGTACGCACCCCGGAGGTGTACGCGGATCACGTCGTCCCACTCGTCGGGTCCCATGTTGAAGACCATGCGCGGGCGGCCGAAACCCGCGTTGTTCACGACGATGTCGACGCGACCCCATTCATCGAGCGCGCGCTGCACGAGCCCGGCAGCTTCCTCGGTCGACGAGATGTCGCTGCGATCCGCGACCGCCTCGCCGCCGGCGGCGCGGATCTCGCCCACGACCTCCTCGGCGGGCGCCTCCTCGGTCTCGCTGCCGTCCGTCGCGACGCCGAGGTCGTTGACGACGACGCGCGCGCCGTAGGCCGCGAGCCGTGTCGCTTCGCCGCGCCCGATGCCGCGACCCGCACCGGTGACGACCGCGACGCGTCCCTCGAGCATGGAGTCGACGCTACGAGCGCGGTCGCGGGGGGTCAACCGAGTCGCGCCGCACATCCTCCCGGAGCTGGCCCTTGCGGACCTTCCCGTTCGGATCGCGCGGCAGCGTGGAGACGAAGCGGAACTCCTCGGGGCACTTGAAGCGCGCCAGTCGCGCGCCACAGTGAGCGGCGAGGGTCGCGGCCTCGATCGTCCCCGTTGCGTCCGGGGTGGGCTCGACGATCGCCAGCAGCCGCTCGCCGTACACGTCGTCGGCGACGCCGAGCACGGCGCAGTCGGCGACACCGGGATGCTCGAGGATCACGTCCTCGACCTCCCGCGGATAGACGTTCACGCCGCCGCGCACGACGAGGTCGACGGAGCGGTCGGTGACGAAGAGGTAGCCCTCCGCATCGAGCCGTCCGATGTCGCCACCTGTCACGGCGCGTCCGAAGCGGGTCGAACGCGTCACCTCAGCGGTCGCAGCATCGTTGTCGCGGTAGCGGAACACGCCACCGGACGGCACGACCCAGATCGACCCGGTCTCACCGGGCGGCAGCTCGCGACCCTCGTCGTCGAGGATCAGCACCTCGACCCCGTCGAGCGGTCGGCCACAGCTCCCGGGGTGCGCGCGCCACTCGGCGGGACCGATGCGGGTGACGCGGCCCGCCTCGCTGAACCCGTAGAACTCCCACACGATGTCGCCCAGGAGGTCGAGCACCTCCTGCTTCACCTGCACGGGGCACGACGCCGCGCCGTGGAGGACGAGGCGCAGCGAGGCGAGCTGCTCGGCGAGCCGTGCGGCGCGTTCGGGACCGTCGCGGAGCTCGAGCAGGCGGATGAGATGGGTCGGTACGACGAACGTGTTCGTGACGCCGTACCGCGCGACCGCTTCGACGAACCGCGCCGCGTCCCAGCGGGTCATCGCGACGACCGTGGCGCCGAGCGCGAGGTGGGTCACCGCGAACGACCAGGGTGCACCGTGGTACGCGGGACCCGCCAGCAGATGCACGTCGTCGCCCGTGAAGCCCCACAGCGAGACATGGTCGGACCGCGAGCGCGTGGTGGTCGTCTGCTCGTGCACGACTCCCTTCGGGCGCCCGGTCGTGCCCGACGTGTACAGGACCAGGCCGGGCGCAGGTGCGGTCGTGTCCGCGAACGAAGCCGAGGGCGCGGCGGCGAGCGCCTCGTGGTCGTCCACCCAGACCACCGAGCATGCCGGCGCGTCGCGCAGTGCGTCCGTGGCGACCGCGGCGAGGACGCGGTGCGTCACCAGCACGCGCGGATCAGCGTCGGAGAGGATCCAGCCGACCTCGTGCTCGGTGAGGTGCCAGTTGACGGGGACGAGCTGTGCGCGCAGGCGGGCGGCTGCGAGGTTCGCCTCGAACCACTCGGCGCCGTTGGGCAGCATGACCGCGACGCGCTCGCCCGCGCGCACGCCGTGGGCGCTCAGGACGTGCGCGAGGCGGTTGGCGTCGGCCTCGAGCTCGTCGAACGTCGTGACGCGGTCGCCGTCGGGGGCGAGGGTGACGACCGCCGGCTTCTCCCTAGCCGGCATCGAGCACGCCGACACGGTCGTGCTCCTCGAAGCGGCGTTGCAGCTCGCCACGATCGTCCGCGCGCATGGGTCGCAGGGGCTCACCCTTGGCTGGGCGCCAGTGCACGTCGTCGTCGACCTCCCAGCGCTCGCGGCGCAGGAGCCGCTTCATCGGCTTCTGGGTCTCGGTGACCGGGACGGCGGCCATGACACGCACGTACCGCGGCGACCACTTCGTGCCGAGATCGGGTTGCTCGGCCAGGAAGTGGTCGAAGTCCTCGGCGTCGAACGACGTGCCCGGGCGGAGCTGGAGCGCTGCCATGACCTGATCGCCCACCTCCTCGTCGGGGACGGCGTACACCGCCGCGACGAGCACGTCGGGATGTCGTGTGAGGATCCGCTCGACCGGCGCGGCCGAGAAGTTCTCGCCGTCGACGCGCAACCACTCGAAGTCGCGGCCCGCGAAGAAGAACCATCCGTCGGCGTCGCGGTATCCGAGGTCGCCCGTCCAGTAGTAGCCACCTCGGACGCGCGCCGCGTTGGCCTCGTCGTTCTTGTAATAGCCCTCGAAGCCGGCGACGCCGTGCTTGTTCACGATCTCGCCGATGCACCCGTCGGGATTGAGCAGCCGCCCCCGGCCGTCGAAGCGCGCCGGCGGGCATTCCTCCATCGTCTCCGGGTCGAGGATGACCGTGCCCTCCGGTCCGAGTCCGATCGAGCCCTTCGGCATCTCCGCGTTCCGGCTGATGAACGCACCACCCTCGGTCGAGCCGTAGCCGTCACCCACCGTGCACCCGAAGCGCTCGGCGAAGGCCTCGATGTCGCGGTCGGCTCCCTCGTTCCCGAAGACCTGCCGGAGCGTCGTGTCGGCGTCGTCGGGTTGCTCCGGCGTCGCGAGGATGTACGAGAGTGGCCGGCCGACGTAGTTGAAGTACGTCGCCCCGAACTTCCGGACGTCGGGGAGGAACCCCGACGCCGAGAAGCGCCTCCGCAGTGCCAGCGTCCCGCCGCAGATCAACCAGGGCGCGAAGCAGGTGATGATGCAGTTCGAGTGGAAGAGCGGCATCACGCAGTACAGGACGTCGTCGGACGTGAAGCCCATGTTGAGCGTCATGCCCCCACTCATGCGGGCCAGGCGCCCCTGCGAGAGCAGGCATGCCTTGGGCGCGCCACTCGTCCCCGACGTGAACAGGAGCATGAAGAGGGTGGTCTCGGGGAGCGACTCGTCGGGGAGTGACGACCCGACGAAGGGGGCGAGCACCTTCTCGAACTCCGGTGTGTCCGCGTCGAGGACCTTCCCATTGGCGGCGCCGAGGTCGAGCCCGTCGAGGAGGTGGATGTGGCGTCCCTCCGTGACCAACAGCTGACAGTCGGTGTGCGTGATGTCGCGCGCCAGCTCGGCGCCGCGCCGCGTCGGGTTGATGCCCACGGCGACCGAGCCCGTGACCGCGGCGGCGGCGAGCCACATCACGTGCTCCGGCGTGTTGTCGAACAGCAAGCCGACATGCGGAGGCTCGCCCTCGGGAAGGTGGTCGGCGAGGTACGCAGCGCGCGCCGCGACGGCGTCGACGTACTCGCCCCACGTCCACGCGTCGTCCTCGAACCGGATCGCCGGCGCGTCACGGTCCGCGGCGCGGGTGTGCACGAACTCGGCGATCGTCGGCATCAGAACGCCAGCTTCAGCCCCGGACGGTCCCATGCGCAGCTGACGAGCCGCCCACCACCCGAGAGGGTGAGGTACGCGGTGCGGAGGTCGTCACCCCCGAACGCGATGTTCGTGACGAACCGATCCGGCATCGCGACGTACTCGTGTCCCGAACCGTCGGCGGCGACCACGCACACGCCGTGACCGATCGCCGCGACCGCCACGTCACCGTCGGCCAGGGTCGCGAGCGAGTCGAAGTGGCCCTTCGTGGCCTCGACGACCGTGAAGATCGGGCTCTGCAGCTTGCCGGGTGAGGCGACGTCCCACGCGAGCAGGCGGCCGGTGAAGCTCTCCGCGACGTACACGCGATCGCCGGCGGGGGAGAGCCCCACACCGTTTGGACCGTAGAGCCCCCGCGCCGCCTCGACGATGTGGGTCCCGTCGACCGTCGCGTAGAAGAGCGAGCCCTTGTCGGCATCGCGCGCACGGGTCTTGCCGAAGTCGGTGAACCAGAAGCCGCCGTCGGAGTCGAAGACGATGTCGTTCGGGCCCGCGAAGCGGTGGTCCGGACCCTCGCGGTAGAGCACCGAGTGCTCGCCGCTGGCGGGGTCGACCCGGTTCACCCATCCGCCGGTGAACCCGTCGGGCTGGTTGCTCATGTCCGCCAGGTCGAACGGCAGCATCATCCCGTCGATCTCACTCCACTTGAAGCCGCCGTTGTTCACGACGTAGACCGCGCCGTCGGGGCCGAGCGCCGCGCCGTTCGGGCCGCCCCCGAGCTCGGCGACCACCTCCGCGGCACCACCGCCCGCGGGCACGCGCGTGAGCGTCCCCCGGTGGATCTCGACGAGCAGCACCGATCCGTCGGGCATGACGACGGGTCCCTCCGGGAACTGCAGGTCGGTGGCGAGGACCGTGACGTCGGACTCGTTCGCCATCTCTCCCCCTCGTGTGCGGCCGAGGGCCCATGTTCTACTCCAGCGTCTACGTTGTGCCCACGATGGAGTGGGTCATCGACGTCGACGCTCACGTGACCGAGCCCGCGGACGTGTTCGCCGGCCGTCTGCCGGCGCGCTTCCGTGACGCCGGCCCGCGACTCGTGCGCGACGAGCGCTCGGGCAACGACGTCTGGACGCTCGGCGACAGGATGCTCGCCCCCATCGGCCTCACCGCCGTCGCGGGGTGGCCCGAGCCCTTTCCGAGCGGTCCGAAGACGATCGACGAGGTCCCGCGCGCCGCGTGGGACGCCCAGGCGCGCCTCGAGTACCTCGACGAGATCGGTGCCTGGGCCCAGGTGATGTACCCCAACGTCGGGGGGTTCGGGAACCAGGCCTTCCTGCGCCTCGACGACCCCGAGCTGCGGCTCGCGTGCGTGCGTGCGTACAACGACTGGCTCACCGAGTGGTGCTCAGCGGATCCGCGGCGCCTGCTCGCGGTGACCGCGACTCCCTTCTGGGACGTCGACGCCGCCGTCGACGAGATCGAGCGCTGCGCCGAGGCGGGTCACCGGGGCGTGCTCTTCACCGGCGAGCCGCAGCGGTACGAGCTGCCCTACCTCGGCGATCACCACTGGGACCCGCTCTGGGCTGCGGCGCAGGCGGCGGGCCTGCCGGTCAGCTTCCACATCGGCAGCGGTGACGTCGGCAGCGGCTTCTCGCCCGGGCGCATCAAGGCGCACGGTCCCGGCGGTGCGTACGTGACGGCATCGGTGAGCCTCTTCCTGACGAACGGCGCGCAGATCGTCGACCTGCTCACGTCGGGCGTGCTCCCACGCTTCCCCGACCTCAAGTTCGTCTCGGTCGAGAGCGGCATCGGCTTCCTGCCCTTCGTGCTCGAAGCGGCCGACTACGCGTACGGAGAGTCGTCGATGGCGATCGACCGGCCGGACGACCCCATCCCGAGCGAGCAGTTCCGCAAGCAGGTCTACGGCTGCTTCTTCTTCGAGGAGGCGGGCTTCGGCCGCGTCGTCGACGTGATCGGGCCCGACAACCTCATGTTCGAGACCGACTACCCGCATCCGATCTGCCTGTTCGGCAACGTGCGCGAGAAGATCGAAGCGATGCTCGAGGGGCAACCGGCCGACGTGCGCCGCAAGGTCCTCTGGGACAACGCGGCGGCCCTCTACCGGGTGGAGGCGAGCGACCGCGACGGCGGTACCCGCCGTCGCAGCGAGCCGACCCGTGGAGATGAGGCGAGCGACCGCGACGGCGGTACCCGCGGTCGAAGCGAGCCGACCCGTGGAGGTGAGGCGCCCGCCGCCGCGTGACAGCCGTTCTCTTCCGGCTCCGGGCCGAGCTGCGCGCGCTGGCCCGCGTGATCAACCGAGGGCGCGGGTCGCCGCTTCGGGGTTGTGGTACTCGCGCCAGAAGCCGAGCCGGCCGTCGTCGACGCGGAAGATGCCGACGTAGCGGTTCGCGTACCGGTTCCCGTTGTGCGTCACGACACCCTCGCTGGCGTACTCGACCACGAGCATCGCCGGATCCGCGCAGGGGTACGTCGTCGTCACCTCGAGGGTCATCGGGTCGAACATCCCGCCGATGATGTCGGCGACGAGCCGGTGGACCGCGGAGCGACCACGCGTCGGCATCGGGAGCGCGGCAGGCGCGAAGGCGAGGTCGAACTCGATGTCATCCGCGAGCAGCTCGGCCATGCCGTCGAAGTCGCGTGACGAGAGCCGCGCGAACACCTCGCGGACGACCTTCTCAGGATCGTGCGATGTCACCGAGCACCTCCAGTGCGTCGTCGAGGTCCTGCTCCGGATCCTCACCACAACCGTAGGGTGAGAGGACGACCTCGTCGGCTCCCGCGTCGAGATACTCGACGACGCGGGCCCGGATCGTGTCGCGGTCGCCCCAGACCACCACCGCGTCCGTGCAGTCGTCGGTCCAGCCGCCGGCCGTCACCTCGCCCGGGTCGCGCCCGAGCACGTGCGCGAGCACGTCCGCGTACGCGGGCATCAGCGGGTAGATCGCGAGGTCTCGGCGGGCGGCCTCCAGCACGGCGGCACGGTCCGTCGCGACGTAGCAGGGAAGCTCCGCGACGACGGGTGGCGCGGGCCGACCGGCGGCCTCGGCACCGGCGCGCACGTTCGCGGTGACCACGTCGCGGAGCCATCCCGGTGACACGAGCCAGGAGAGCGCGCCGTCGCTGGAAGCACCCGCGAGGCGGGCCAGGCGCGGATGGAGCGCACCGAGCATGAGCGGTGGGGGACCCGGTGTCTCGACGTCGAGGAACGCGGTGACGCGGTAGCGATCGCCGTCGTGCGCCACCTTCCCGTCGTGCAGCAGCGCGCGCACGATCGCGAGCCACTCCTCGAGGTGACCGAGCGGCCGGTCGTCCTCGATGCCGTACATCCTCATCACCGGCGGGTGCGACGGCCCGACGCCGAACCGGAAGCGGCCGCCGCACGCCGCGTTCGCGGTCGCGGCCTGCTGGGCGGCGACGACCGGGTGCCGTGGCCAGGTCGGGACCACGGCGGTGCCGAGCAGGATCCGGTCGGTCGAGCCGCCCGCGAGGGCGAGCGCCATCACGGGGTCGAAGCCGAACGCGGATCCGAGGAACATCCCGTGTGCGCCGACGGCCTCGCTGCGCGTCGCGAGGGCCGCGACCCGCTCGACGGATCGGGTCTCAGGGAAGAGGAGTGAGAGCTTCAACCGCGGCTCACAGCGCGGCGTAGAGCGCGTCGAGGATCGGGAACCAGCGCGCGTCGTCACGCCGGCGCCGCCACTCCATGCGGTTCATCACGTATCCGAACGCGACCCCGGCGTCCGGGTCGAGGAACCCGAGCGAACCGCCCGACCCGTTGTGGCCGAACGAGCGCGCGCCGGGTCCGAACGAGAACTCGGCGTCGGGCATCGTCACCTCGAAGCCGAGACCGAACCGCGTCGGGAGCCGCATGACGACATCGTCGCCGTCGACGTGCGCCCGGCCCGCTTCCTCGACGACCGCTGCGGGCAGGAGCTCGCCGCGCCCGAGCGCGCCGTAGATGCCCGCAAACGAGCGCGCGTTTGCATGCGCGTTCGCCGCAGGGATCTCGGCCGCGCGAAACGTGCGGGAGTTCGTGTGCTCGACGAGGTTGCAGTCAGGCGGGTTGCCGAACGACTTCGGGCCGAGCTCGTCAGGAGCCCAGTGCGAGAAGAAGGTGGGCGCATCCGGGTCGAGCTCGATGGTCATCTCGGCCGTCCGCGCGTCCTCCGCGGCGGGGAGACCGAGGTAGCAGTCGACTCCGAGCGGCGCGGCGACGTCGTCGCGGAGGACCGTCCCGACGGTGCGACCCTCGACACGCCGGACCACCTCGCCGACGAGGTGCCCGAACGTGACGCCGTGGTAGCCGTGCGCGGTGCCCGGCTCCCACCAGGGCTCCTGCGCGGCGAGCGCGTCGACCATCGCGCCCCAGTCGGAGAGCGAGCCGAACGGCATCGGGCGTGCGATGGCGGAGAGCCCGGCCTCGTGCGTGAGCAGGTAGCGGACGGGAAGGTCCGACTTGCCGCCCTCCGCGAACTCGGGCCAGTAGCGCGCGACGGGCGCGTCGAGGTCGAGCGCGCCTGCGTCCACCAGGCGCAACGCGACGATCGCCACGAGCCCCTTCGTGCACGAGAAGGTGCACGCGATCGTGTCGCCCGCCCACGGCCGCGTGCGCGCGGCGTCGGCCCAGCCGCCCCAGCAGTCGACGACGCGCCGACCGTCGATCTCCACCGCGACCGACGCGCCGAGCTCGACGCCGGACGAGAAGCCCGCAGCGAACGCGTCGCGCACCGCTTCGAAGCGCGGATCGCACGAACCCTCGATGGCCCCCGCGCGCCCGTTCGTCGCCGTCTCCGCCATGTGTGGCGGCACCTTCGCAGTTGCGGTCGATAGCCGCAAGTGATCGGATGCGCTCCATGAGCGACGCGAGCGAGCTGTTCTTCGAGGTCGCGAGCATCGACTACCCGATCCTCGACGCGGACGCGCACGTCAACGAGCCGCCGGACACGTGGCAGGAGCGGGTACCCACGAAGCTCCGCGAGCGCGCGCCGAAGGTCGTGCACACCGACGACGGCGACATGTGGAGCTTCGACGACGGCAAGTCGATGCGCCCGGTCGGCCTCACCGCGACCGCCGGTCTGTCGTACCTCCAGTACCGCCCGTCCGGGCTCTCGTACGAGAGCATGCGTCCCGGCTCGTTCGACACGAAGGCCCGCCTCGCCGACATGGATGCCGACGGGATCTGGCTCCAGGTGCTGTACCCGAGCGTCACGCTCGGGGGTGCGAAGGTGTACGGCGACGAGCCCGAGCTGCAGCAGGCGTGCGTGAGCGCGTACAACGACTGGGTCATCGAGTTCTGCGAGGGCGCGGACGGCCGCCTCGTCGGGCAGGCCATCCTGCCGACGACCGGTGTCGATGCCGCGATCGACGAGACGGAGCGCGCGATCGCGCTCGGGCACCGCGGCGTGGTGATCTCGGCGTTCCCGAACGGCACGCTCGAGGCCGCGCCCGAGGACGACCGCTTCTGGGCGTTCGCCGAGGAGGCCGACATCCCCGTCGCGGTGCACATCGGCAGCTTCCACACGACCGTGACGCGGACGCCGGCGCTCGACACGCTCGCGTTCATGGGCGTCGCCGGCGCGAGCAAGGCAGGGTCGTACACGCTGCCCGTCGTGTGCGACCTCATCTTCACGGGCATCTTCGAGCGCTTCCCCGGGCTGAAGCTCCTGCTCGTCGAGTCGAACATCGGTTGGATCCCGACGCTGCTCGAGCAGGTCGACGACATGTACCTCCGGTACCGATGGTTCACGAACGGTGTCGAGCAGATGCCGACGATGCCGAGCCGCACGTTCCACCGCAACTTCTGGGCGACGTTCATGGTCGACACCGTGGGCATCGAGCTGCGCCACCGGATGAACATCGACCATCTCATGTGGTCGACCGACTACCCGCACACCGGGACGGAGTGGCCCAACAACCGGATCTCCATCGAGCGCAACTTCCGCGGGGTCGAGCGTGCGACCGTGAAGAAGATGCTCCACGACAACTGCCGGGCGCTGTACAAGCTCGACCACGTACCTGACGCGCTCGCGTGATCGAGCAGTCGCTGGCCGACAAGGTCGCGCTCGTCACGGGCGCGGCACGCGGCCAGGGAGCGGCCGAGGCCCGGCTGATGGTGCAGCGGGGGGCGTGCGTCGTGCTCGGCGACGTGCGCGACGACGAGGGGAGCACGGTCGCGGAGGCGCTCGGCGAGGACGCGGTCTACCACCACCTCGATGTCACGAAGGAAGCGGATTGGGACGCCACGGTGTCCACGGCCGTCGACCGGTTCGGCGCGCTCCACGTGCTCGTGAGCAACGCCGGCATCTCGCCGATGCCGCGCCCGATCGTCGACACGTCACCCGAGGCGTACCGGACGGTCGTGGAGGTGAACCAGATCGGCGCGTTCCTCGGTGTCCGCGCCGCTGCTCCGGCCATCGTCGACGCGGGTGGCGGCTCGATCGTGCTCATCTCGTCGGTCAACGGCATCGTCGGGGCGGGCGGCATCGCTGGGTACGTGACGAGCAAGTTCGCACTCCGCGGCCTCGCCAAGGTGGCGGCGCTCGAGCTCGGGCGCAGCGGCGTGCGCGTGAACAGCGTGCACCCAGGGCCCATCGACACTCCCATGGTGCAGCCGGAGTCGTGGGGCGGCTTCGACATGCGTCCGGCGCTCGCAGCGAGCAGCCCGCTCGGTCGCATCGGACGTCCGGAGGACGTCGCGGAGCTCATCTGCTGGCTGGCGTCCGAGGCGAGCGCGTACTGCACCGGCGCGGAGTTCGTCATCGACGGCGGCTATCTCGCCGGCCCGTTCAACGCCCTCGGCACCGACGCCTGACCCCGTCGCGCCAACAGCGAAGGGGTGGACGGTAGGGTCGCCGGCGTGGGCGAGGAGCTGCGCTTCGACGGGCGTGTGGCGATCGTCACCGGCGCGGGGCGCAACCTCGGACGTGCGTACGCGCTGCTGCTCGCGTCGCGCGGCGCGCACGTCGTCGTGAACGACCTCGGCGTCGCGATCAGTGACACGGACGGGACGGCCGACGCGCCCGCGGCGAACCCTGCGCACGAGGTCGTGGCCGAGATCGAGGCTGCGGGCGGTGTCGCCGTCGCGAGCACCGAGAGCGTCGCGACGGAATCGGGCGGCGCCGCGATCGTCACCACGGCGCTCGACGCGTTCGGACGGGTCGACGTGCTCGTCAACAATGCCGGCGTCGTGCGCTCGGCGCCGTTCGAGGACTACACCGACGAGCTGCTCTGGCCAGTGCTCGCCAGCCAGGTCGGCGGGCACTTCCACGTGACGCGGGCCGCATGGCCCGCGTTGCGCGCCGGCGGCACGGGGAGGGTGCTCAACGTCGCGTCGGGCGCAGGCCTCTGGGGCGTTCCCGGCATGACCGGGTACTCGGCCGCGAAGATGGCGATCGTCGGGCTGACGCGCGCGCTGGCACAGGAGGGCGCGCCCCACGGGATCACCGTGAACGTCATCGCGCCGTGCGCGAAGACGCGCCCCGGGGGCTTCGGGCCGATCCCCGAGTCGCCCGCGCTCTTCGGCTGGCTCTCGATCGACGTCGTCGCTCCGGTCGTCGCGTGGCTGGTGCACGAGCGCTGCACCGTCTCGGGCGAGTGCTTCACGGTCGGAGGCGGCTACGTGGGTCGGGTGAGCGTCGCGGTGAACGACGGGCGGCGGTGGGACCGACCGCTGACGCCGGAGTCGGTGGCCGCGGGCTGGGACGACGTCATGGCCGACGGGGCGTGGTCGGGGCTGCCGGCCGGCTCGGGCGACCTCGATCGGGTGCTCGAGGGCTTCACCCCGTGAAGGCGCCGCCGCGGCACTCGTTCCGGGTGCTGCGCGACCGGGACTTCGCCATCTTCTTCGTCGCCGCGCTCGTGTCGAACTCGGGCTCGTGGATGCAGGCGATCGCGGCGCCGTACGTGCTCTACCAGCTGACGCACTCGACGACATGGCTCGGGGTGGGCGCGTTCATGGCGTTCTTCCCCGCGCTGTGCGTCGGACCGCTCGCGGGCTCGCTCGCCGACCGGTTCCCGCGCAAGCGTCTCCTCTTCTTCACGCAGTCGGGGATGATGCTGACCGCCTTCGGGCTCTGGGCGGTCTGGGAGAGCGGGGCCGCGACTCCGGAGCTGATCGTCGCGCTTCTGTTCCTGTCCGGCATCGCGTCGGGGCTGAACATCGCGGCGTGGCAGTCGTTCGTGCCTCAGCTGGTGGTCCCTGCCGATCTGCTCGCTGCGGTGCGGCTCAACTCGATGCAGTTCGTCGCTGCGCGCGCGTTCGGGCCGGCGCTCGCAGGCGTCGTCCTCCAGGTGTACGGCGCCGGGACCGCCTTCTTCCTGAACGGCGTCTCGTTCGTGCTCGTGCTCGGCGCGCTCGGGCTCATCCATCCGCGTCCCGTCGTCCTCGACGGTGAGGCGGGGCGCGTCCTGCAGCACTTCCGCGACGCGGTTGCGTACGTGCGCGCCCGTGCCGCGCTCTTCCTGCCGGTGCTCACGATCGCGGTGCTCTCGCTGCTCGGCAGCAGCGTGCAGCAGCTGGCGCCGGCGTTCGCCGACGACGTCTTCGGCGTCGGGAAGAGCGGCTACGGGTTCCTCGTCTCGGCGTTCGGGATGGGTGCGGTCGTGGGTTCCTTCGTCGTCGGATTCTGGGCCGACCGCTACCTGCGCTCGCGTGTGACGGTGGTGGGCCTCTTCATCTTCACCGTCGGCGAGGTGCTCTTCGCGTCGACGCACGCGTACGCGGTCGGCCTCGCGGGCATGGTCGTCATGGGGAGCGCGTACGTGCTCATCGCGACTGCGCTCAACACGTCCTTGCAGGCGCGTGTCGACGAGGCGCACCGCGGGCGCGCCATCTCCATCTACCTGATGGGTCTCCTCGCCGGCGTTCCCCTCGGCGCGCTCGTCCAGGGCAAGCTCGCCGAGCTCATCGGGCTGCAAGCGACCGTGCTCGCAGCGGCGGCCGGGCTGCTGGCGTGTGCGATCGCGGGCATCGTGCGGTTCGAAGGCTTCGCGCCCCTCGACGAGGCGATCGAGGTCGAGACCGGCCGCGGCCCCGACCTGGTGCTCGACACGCCGCCGAGCATCGCAGCCGCCGACTGACGCGGGAGACGTGAAGCCGTGACGCCGCTCATGGTCGACACCCACACCCACGTCATCGCAGCCGACGCCACGCGCTACCCGCTCGTGCCGCTCGAGCCGACCGGCGGCTGGTATCGCGAGGCCGCCGTCTCGGTCGAGGAGCTGCTCGCGCTCATGGACGACGCGCGTGTGGACCGCGCCGTGCTCGTCCAGGGGGTGAGCGCGTACCGGTACGACAATCGCGACGTCGTCGACAGCGCGTCGCGCTTCGCGTCGCGCTGCTCGAGCGTCGTCTGCCTCGATCCACAGGCGCCGGACGCGGCCGAGGAGCTTCGGCGCCTCGCGTCCGACCACGGTGCTCGCGGCCTGCGCTGGTGGGCCCTGTCGGGCGAGCCGCTCGCCGAGCCCCGCGCGGTCTGGGACGAGATCGCGACGCTGGCGGTGCCGGTCGTCGTCACGATGTTCGCATCACGGCTGAGCGAGCTGGCACGCATCGTGCCGACGCTCCCGGCCGTGCCGATCGCGGTCGACCACTGCGCGTTTGCCGACTTCTCGCGTGGCGTGCCCGACGAGTTGCGCGCGCTCGGCATGCTGCCCACGGTCCGGTTGAAGGTGTCGACGATCGTGCTCGACCGCATGGCCGAGCACGGCGACGTCCGAGACGGCCTCCGCGAGCTCGCGGCGTGCTTCGGTGCCGACCGCTTGATGTGGGGCTCGGACTTCTCGCAGACGCACGACCGTCCGTATCCGGAGCTCGCCGAGCACGCCCGCGTCGCCGCGAGCCGTCTGGACGACGACGAGCGCGCCGCGTTCCTCGGCGGGACCGCGCTCGAGCTCTGGCCCGAGCTCGCATGAGCACGGACGCGGCGTGACCCCGCCTGCGGTCGGCGCCATGTGCGTCACGCCCTTCGACGAGCACGAGGTGCTCGACGAGCCTGGGCTCCGGCGCGTGGTCTCGTTCCTGGCCGATGCCGGCGTCGGGATCTACCTCGGGAGCTACGGCACGGGCGAGGGGCACCTGCTCCGGCGCGGCGAGATCCGCCGGCTGTACGAGATCGGCGTCGACGAGGCCGGTGGGCGCGTGCCCGTGTACGCGGCCGCACTCGGGTTCCAGAGCACCGACGAGGTGATCGAGCTCGCGCTCGAAGCCGTCGCGACCGGCGTGGACTCGGTGCAGATCCATCCGCCACGGCCGGGCCCGACCGCGATACGCCCGACGACGGCGGAGCTCGAGCGCTACTACGCGGACGTGCTGAGCGCGGTCTCGACGCCGGTCTTGCTGACCAGTCAGGTCGTCATGGTGGGGTACGCGCTCCCGCCGCGCCTCGTGGGCGACCTCGTGGCCGATCATCCGCACGTGCGCGCGGTCAACGTCAGCGACCGAGACGACGCGACCTTCCTGGCGGTGCTCGAGGCCGTCGGCGGGCGAGTTCCCGTGCGCGTGGGGGTCATCGGTCAGCTCGTGCGCGCGCTCGACGCGGGGGCCGCGGGCACGCTCTGCTTCGAGGCCGACATCGTGCCGGCGCTCTGCACGCTCGCGTGCACGGCGCACCGCGACGGTGACCGCACCCGGATGGCCACGGCGTTCGCGCTGCTGATGCGGCTCAACGAGGTCCTGAGCCGGTACCAGAACCCACGCTCGGTGAAGGCCGCCATGGAGCATGTCGGTGTGCTCACGAAGAGCGCGTTGCGGCGTCCGTACCTCTCGCTCGATCCGCACGCGCGCGCGGCGGTCGTCGCCACCGTCGACGAGATCGTCGCCGCGTCTGCCGCGCTCGCGGACCGGTAGCCTGCGGGACGTGACCGACGCTCGAGCAAGCGACGCGGCGCGCACGCGCTACCGACTGATCTCCGCCGACAGCCACGTCAACGAGCCGCCCGGGCTCTGGCTCGACCGCGTGCCGGCGTCGCTCCGTGATCGCGTGCCGCGCATCGAGTCGTTCGACGAGGGCGAGGCATGGGTGATCGAGGGCGTCGACGACCCGATCACGTTCGGCCTCAACGCGTGCGCGGGGCTCGAGCCCACCGACATCAGGGGCTGGAAGCGCTTCGACGAGATCCGGCCCGGCGGCTACGACCCCGCGGCGCGGCTCGGCGAGATGGACCGGGACGGGGTCGACGCCGAGGTGCTGTACCCCACGCCCCGGCTCTGCCAGGCGGTCGTCGCCCAGCAGGATCCCGACCTGCACGTCGCCATGGTGCGCGCGTACAACGACTGGATCTCCGAGTACGTCGCGCACGCGCCGGCGCGCCTCGCGGGCTTGCTCGTCGTCCCGAACCGCGGCGTCGAGACGGCGGTCGCCGAGGTCGAGCGCGTCTGGGGACGGCCCGGCATCCGTGGCGCCGTGATGGGGTGCTATCCGAACGGCTCCCTGGAGGTCCTCCCGGAGGACGACAAGGTCTGGGGCCTGCTCGCGGACGCCGGCATCACGGTGAGCATCCACGTGTCACTCGGGCAGACCATGCCCAGCGCGCACCGGTCCCCGCTCCCCGGCTACGGCCGCTTCTTCGACGCGCCGAACCGCATCGTGCAGATGATCTTCGCCGGGATCTTCGATCGGTTCCCGCAGCTCGCCCTCGTCGTCGCGGAGGTCGATTGCGGTTGGGTCCCGTACTTCAAGGAGCAGATCGACAACAACTACGAGCGGCTCCGCGCGACGAGCGACTTCACGATCACCGATCTCCCGAGCTCGTACGTCGAGCGGCACGTGCACTTCACGTACATCACCGACACCGTGGGGTTGCGCCATCGCGACGAGATCGGTGTCGAGCGGATCCTGTGGTCGAGCGACTACCCGCACATCAGCGCGGACTGGCCGTACTCGTGGCGCACGATCCAGGCCAGCCTCGCCGGTGTGCCCGCGGGCGAGCGCGCGCTCATCCTCGCGGGCAACGCCGTCCGGCTCTACGGCTTCTCCGAGTAGGGGAGCGGCGCGAGCTCGAAGAGGCACGCCGGCGTCGCGCTCGGGTCGATGCGCAGCACCGTCTCGGGCTCGGCGAACCCGGTACGCACCTCGGTGAACGGCGTCGCGCGCGACCGGAGGTCATCGGCCATCGCCGCGAGGTCACGCACCGCGATGCGCACGTGCCAGATGCCCGGACCCCAGCGCGCGAGGAACCGGCCTTCCTCGGAGTCGGGTGCGGGAGCGAGCAGCTCGATGCGCGCGCTCCGAGGGACGCGGAAGCCGAGAACGGCCCGCCGGACACCGCCGTCACCGATCTCGGGGCCGCGCTCGGGCTCCCAACCGAAGAAGCCGGCGATCGCGTCGAGGCTCCGGTCGAGGTCGTCGACCAGGAAGCCGCGCGAGTCGGTGCGCACCATGGATGCCGGCTCGACCGCGTCGACCGCGTCGGCGGGAGCGCTCATCGTCTCCTCGGGGATCCCGAGCGTCGCGGTCGGCACCACCTCGAGCATGAGCCCGCCGTCCTCACCCGCGCGGTAGCCGGAGAGATCGTCGGCGGTGATGCCCATCCAGAGGCGCTCGAAGGGATAGGCGTCGTTCGACGGCTGGACCCAGTGGCGGACGCCGCGTGTGCGGGCGCGCTCGATGAGGTCGCCGACGGACGACGACGCGACGGGCGCGCCATGGGTCTTCAGCGGGCGGTCGCCTTGAAGCCGCGCGAGGCCGTCGACGTTCGGGACGACCTCGGTGAGCGACCGGCTCGGGTCCACCGACGCGGGCTCGATGAGCTCGATGAGGGTCGGTGAGGCCGCGAGCTTCGGGTTGGCTCGACAGAACGTGACACGGTGCCCGGCCCCCGGGCCCCCGTGTGACCACCGCGGCTTCGGCTCGCCGAGCCCGACGACGTGCTGCACCCTCGCCACCGCGGCGTCGCGATCGGGCACGAGGAAGTCCGCGCTCGCGAGCAGGTCGAACGGCGGCGTCGCGGTCATCCTCGCTGGGGCGAGACGCACGACCGGATGGCGGTGGCAGCCGCGGCTTCCGTCGCGCGGGTGGTGTTCTCCGCGAGACGCGTGAGCACCTCGAGCTTGTCCGGATGCCGCTCGAGGTACGCGCGCATCGCGTCGGCGTTCGCGGTGCCGTCGGGGTTCGTCGACTCGAACAGCTCCTGGTCGACGAGACCCTCTCCGGCGTAGTCACTGACCCCCCGGTACGCGGACCACGGCACGCCGGCTGCCTCGCACACGGCCGCGACCGCGGCAGTCTCCATGTCGACGGCGATGACGCCGGCGTTGCCCATCGTCGCGAGGCGCGCCGGGTCGGTGATGAGCTCGTCGCCGCAGCTGATCGTGCCCCGAGGCGTCGCGCCGGGGCTCAGCGGAGGACCGTACCGACGATCGTCCCGCCGGTCGATGACGGTCTCGGGAACGACGACGTCACCGATCCTCACCGTCGACGGATCGACGCCACCGGCGATCCCGACGACGATGACGCGGTCGACGCCCGCGTCGAGCACCGCACGTGCCGCTTCCTCACCCGCGGTCATCCCCATCGTGGTGACGACCGCGAGCACCTCGGTGTCGCCCATGGTCGCCCGGTGGAACGTCCCATCGTGCACGAGGCCGAGCTCGCGCGTGAGCGGGAGGAGCTCGATCTCCATCGGCGCGAGCATCGCGACGCGACCGAACGTGCTCATCCGCGCGCCTTGTGCAATGCGAGGAGCGAGGGAAAACCGACGGCGAGCGTCTGCATCGCCCACCGCGGCGCGCTGCGCACGAAACCGGCCCGCTGCGCTGCGCGGTACGCGTAGACGGCCTCCGCGGCGTGGACTGCGACCGCGCCCCAGAACAGGAGCTGATACGACCTGCGCTTCGTGGTCATCGCGAGCACGCCGTTCATGACCACGCCCCCGGTGTTCATGAGGAACCACCGCGGCGCGACGGGGACGAACGTGTCGGGATCCGGCGCGAGGCCGGGCGCAGCTGCGCTCATGCCGGGGCGAAGAGGGGAGCGAGCACCGACCCGTCGACACCGGTGAACACCAGCGGCCGGAACACGGCTCGGACGGGCATGCCGAAGTCCAGGACGGCGAGGTCGCACTCGACGACGCGCGTCGGGATGCGGACCTCGGGGTCTTCGTCGACTGCGACGAGCGCGGGGACGAACGGCGTGAGGTCGGCGAACTGGGGAAGGAAGGCGTGGGTCACCACGACCCAGGAGAAGAGCGTGCCCGCGCCGCTGAGCGTCTCCCAGGTGAGCGGGACCCCTCGGCACCGGCGGCACGTCGGCTCCGGATACCAGCGAAGCCGGCCGCACGTGTCGCACCGCGGGATCCGCAGCTCCTCGCGCGCGGCCCCGGCCCAGAACTCGGCGGTCGGCTCCCACGAGAGGTCGGGGAGCGGGAACTCCGGGCGCGTCTCCATGCCCACGCTCATCGAGCCCGCTCCTGGCGGCTTCGCCGCCGGGCGCTTCGCGCCGTCCGTCGCCCTCTCGGGTCGCCGTCGCAAGCGACGGCTCCTGCCCTGCTCGCTGCGAGCCGGGATACCCGTCTCGCTGGACGCTCGCTCATACCGCCCTCCTCAGGACGAGCGTCGACGCCTGCGGGCCGGTGTACCCGCCGTACACCCCGATCTCGGCGTCGGGCACCTGCGCGGCCGCCTCGCCACGGAGCTGGCGCACGACCTCGACGACGTGCGCGATGCCGAGCACGTACGCGTGCGACAGCAGCCCACCGTGCGTGTTCGTCGGCAGCACGCCCGAGTCGTACGCGAGCGCGCCCTTCCGCGCGAGCTCGCCCGCGCCGCCCTTCTCGCAGAAGCCGCTGTCCTCGATCTGCATCAGGGTGTGGATCGTGAACGGGTCGTAGCAGGTGTAGACGTCGACGTCATCGGGCTGGATCCCGGCCATCCCGAACGCGACGGGCGCGGCGAAGACCTGCGGCGTGGACGTGAACATCGACTGCTGCGCCCAATGCGGGCCGGTGACCGACGTCCCGAGGCCGACGCCCGCGACCTCCACGACCGGTGTGCGCAGGTCGCGCGCGCGCTCGGGAGTGGTCATGAGGTACCCGGCGCCGCCATCCGAGATGAGGCAGCAGTCCTCCTTCCGGAAGGGATCGACGATCGTGGGCGCGGCGAGGTACTGCTCGAGCGTGAGCGGCTTCTCGTGCATGACCGCGCCGGGCGTGAGGTTGGCGTGGCGCCGGCACGTCACCGCCACCGCGCCGAGGTCCTCCTGCATCGTGTCGAACTCGTGCATGTGCCGGCGGGCGACGGTGGCGAAGTACACGGGCTGGGGGAACCAGCCCATGGGAACCTCGAGGTTCTGCTTGAACAGCTCCTGCGCGTGGCTCTGGCCGGGGCCGCCCACCATCTGCGACCGCTGTGTCGCCCACGCGACCCCGAAGGTGTTGAGGATCACCCTCGCGGCGCCGTCGCGCAGCGCGCGCGCTGCCTCGTACGGCGCGGTCGCGGCCCAGCGCATCCCGCCCCCGGCTCTCGACTCCCACATGTCGTGGTCGGTGCCGAAGTACGCGTGGAAGGCGGCGACGTCGAACTGCTCGGGGAGCGGGATGTGCATGAGGCCGTCGACGTCGGTCGGTTCCAGCCCGGCGTCGGCGAGCGCGCGCTCGACCGCGCTGCCGACGATCTCGTGCACGGTGCGGCCGGACGCCTTGGTGTGCTCCGACTCGCCGACACCGCAGACGGCCACCGCGCCGCACACATCCTCGTAGTCGGTCGCGAACCCCCAGTCCTCCATGCTCATCTCAGCCACCGACGGGTCGTGTGCCGATGAGACCGGACGCCTCGAGCGCCGCGAGCTCGTCGTCGTCGAGCCGGAGCTCGCCCCCCAACACCTCGCGGTTGTGCTCGCCGAGCGTCGGCGCGTGTCGGGTCAGCCAGTCGCACCCGCGGCGGGTCGCGAACTGGAACGGCACCGTCGGCACCGGGTGCTCGCCCGTGACCGGGTGACGCTCGCGGCCGAAGAAGCCCCGGTGCAGCAGCTGCGGGTTGTGAGCGATGTCGCGCCCGTCGACGACGTGCCCGGCGGGGACGCCTGCCTCGCTGAGCGCGTCCGCGGTCGCGCGGGCGTCGCGTGTGGCGCACCAGTGCCCGAGCTCCTCGTCGATGCGGTCGTGCGCGGCGCGCCGGCCCGGCTCGTGGTCGAGCGCAGGGTCGCGTGCCCACTCGGGATCTCCGAGGAAGTCGCGCAACGCCTGCCACTGGTCGTCGTCGGTCACCGCGATCGCGAGCCATTCCTCGTCACCCGCGCAGCGGTACACGTTCTGTGGCGCCGCGAGCGGTCCACGGTTGCCCTGCCGTTCGAGCAGTGCGCCGCTCGCACCGAACTCGACCACCTGCTCGGCGGCAGCGTTGAGCGCGGCCTCGATCATGGTCACCTCGACGAGACGGCCCTCGCCGGAGCCGTCGCGCGCACGGATGGCGAGCATGGTCGCGAACACGGCGTGCATCGCGGCGAGCGGGTCGCACGCGCCGCGCGGGAGGAGCGGCGGACCGTCCGGCCAGCCGGTGATCCACGCCATGCCGGTGATCCCCTCCATGGTCTGCGCGAAGCCGGTGCGGTCGCGCCACGGACCGCTGAGGCCGTAGGCGGGGAGCCGCACCATGACGAGGCGCGGGTTCGCCGCGTGCAGCGTCTCCCAGCCGAGCCCGAAGTTCTCCATCACGCGTGGCGTGAAGTTCTCGAGGACCACGTCCGCGCCGGCGACGAGTCGCAGGAGGAGGTCGTGACCTTCGGTCCGGGTCAGGTCGAGCGTGATGCCGCGCTTGTTGTGGTTCGCGCCGTGGTACAGGGGGCCCCACTCCCACCACCGGTCCTCGGTGGGGGGTTGCGTCGACGTGTAGCGCATGAGGTCCGGTCGGGTGACCGACTCGATCTTCACGACGTCGGCGCCGAGCGTGCCGAGCATGTGCGTGGCCGCGGGCCCTGCCCACCACGCGGTGAGATCGATGACGCGCAGTCCGGAGAGCGGGAGGGCCCCGTCGTCCGTCGTCGGGGTGCGCTCCCGCGTGGTCCACGCGCTCGCCACGTCGCTGAGTGGCTCGGCATCGCGCAGCTCGGGCGCGGCCACGAACGGCGTGGGCTCGAGGCCGGAGATCCGGTAGGGGACGCGCGGCTGGACGAAGCGTCCCGACGGGCTCTTCACGAACGTCTCGCACTCACGGAAGTGGTCGAACGTGGTGACGGTCGCGCCGTTGCCGACCGGGCCGCTCGGGATCCGGAGCGCCGCGGCCTGCTCGAGCAGCTCCGCGGTCGTGTGCTGCAGCGTGTGCGCGTGGATCAGCTCGACCATCTCGTGCCGGCGCCGGAAGCGGCTGAGCGCGCGGGCAAGGTCGACGTCGTCGACGAGCTCCGGATGCCCGATCATCACCAGGAAGTCCGCGAACTGCTGCGCGCTGTTGGTCGTGAAGGCCGCGTAGCCGTCGGAGCTCGGCTCGATCGACGGGACCTCGAACGTCCGGATCGGCCGCCGCATCTCCGGCCAGCCGGCGAACTCGGCGAACACCGTCGTGTAGGTGTTCATGGTGAGCGACATCGAGTCGAGCAGGGCCACGTCGACGTGCTCGCCACGTCCGCTGCGGCGAGCGCTGCGCCACGCGGCCAGGCCACCGACGGCCGCGTACGTCCCGGCGACCCACTCGCCGATCCGACCGCCCGCGGCCACCGGCGGACGCTCGGGCTCGCCGCGGCTGGCCGTGGAGCCGCACCACGCCTGGAGCGTGAACTCGGTCGCGGCGCGATCGCGCCAAGGCCCGTCGAGCCCGAACGGCGTGATCGACACGACGACGAGGGCCGGGTTGCCCGCCCGCAGCGTCTCGATCTCGGACGCTCCCACGTCGTTGCGAACGACGATGTCCGCGCGGGAGCAGAGATCCCGCACCGCGGCATCGGCGGGCTCGGCCACGACCAGGCGCTTCGAGGTGTGCAGGAACTCGAAGAGCGCGCCCGAGGCCCAGTCGCGCATCGGATCGCCTTCCGGGGGCTCGACCTTCACGACGTCGGCCCCGGCGTCGGCGAGGAGCTTCGTGCAGTAGGGGCCGGCGATCTCCATCGAGAGGTCGACGACCCTCACGCCCTCGAGCACGCGCGCTCCATCTCCTCTTCCTCGCGGGGATCGGTCCCGTGATGTCGGGTCGATTCCGCTCCGGCGTCCCAGCCGTCCGGCCACGCCTCCGCTGCATCTCCTGTGCGCATGCTCGCACACGCCGCGGACGGACCGCATCCGGAGATGCAACCCGACGTTAGGCTGCGAGCCCGTGACGGCTCCGCTGCGCATCGGAACGCTGGGCGCGGCACGCATCACGCCGAACGCGCTCGCCAAGCCCGCGGCAGACCTCCCCGAGGTGGAGGTCGTCGCGGTCGCCGCCCGCGAACGGGCCCGGGCGGAGAAGTTCGCGGCGAAGCACGCCATCCCGACCGTGCACGACACGTACGACGCGGTGATCGCCGATCCGCAGGTCGACGCGATCTACAACCCGCTCCCGAACGGCCTCCACGGTCGGTGGACGATCGCCGCGCTGGAGGCCGGGAAGCACGTGCTCTGCGAGAAGCCCTTCACCGCGAACGCCGACGAGGCGCAGCACGTGGCCGACGTGGCGGGCACCCACCCCGAGCTCGTCGTGATGGAGGCCTTCCACTACCGCTATCACCCGCTGGTGACGCGCCTGCTCGAGATCATCGGCTCCGGCGAGCTGGGCGCCGTCGAGCGGATCGAGACCCGGATGTGCTTCCCGCTGCCGCTGTTCAACGACATCCGGTACCAGCTCGCGCTCGCGGGCGGGGCCCTGATGGACGTCGGGTGCTACACGATCCATCAGCTCCGGACGCTGGCCGGCGCCGAGCCGGAGGTCGTCTCGGCCGAGGCGAAGTGCGTGCGGCCGCAGGTCGACCGGTGGGCGAAGGCCGAGATGCGGTTCGCCGACGGCCGCACCGGATCCGTCGAGTGCTCGATGTGGTCGCGCAAGGTGCTGACGCTCCGAGCGATCGTCACCGGGTCGCTGGGCGAGCTCCGCGTGTTCAACATGACCGGCCCGCAGTACTACCACCGGGTCTCGGTCACGGGGCGTGACGGCCGGCGCCGTGAACGGGTGAAGGGCGAGGCGACCTACTGGTACCAGCTGCAGGCCTTCACGAAGGCGGTCCGCGAGGGCGGGCCGGTGCTGACGCCACCCGCCGACTCCGTGGCGAACATGCGCGTCATCGATGCCGTCTACCGCGCGGCCGGGTTGGAGCCCCGGCAGCCGACGGACTGAGCGTGTTCGACGAGAGCCAGTTCGCCCGTTGGTTCCGCGACGGTGTGCGCGAGGAGGGCGACCCGATCCCCGCCGCGACCGTCGTCCTCGTGCGTGACGCGTCGGACGGGCTCGAGACGCTCATGTTGCGCAAGAACTCGAAGCTCGCGTTCGGCGGGATGTGGGTGTTCCCGGGTGGGCGCATCGACGACGCAGACCGCGACGGTGCCGTGGACGTCGTGTCGGCCGCGCGGCGCGCCGCGGTGCGCGAGGCGGCCGAGGAGGCGGACCTGGTCGTCGACGAGCCGACGCTCGCCTGGATCTCGCACTGGCTCCCACCCGGGCTCGCGCCGAGGCGCTACGCGACCTGGTTCTTCGTCGCCCCGGCGCCCGAGGGGGCGGTCACGATCGACGGAGGCGAGATCCACGACAGCGCGTGGATGGCCCCCGCGGACGCGCTCGCGCGCCGCGATGCGGGCGAGATCGAGCTCGCCCCGCCGACATGGATGACGCTGCACCACCTCGCCGAGTTCGCCACGGTGGCCGAGCTGCTCGAGGATGCCCGCATCCGGGAGCCGCGCGCCTACCAGACGCAGATCGCGCGCTGCGCCGACGGGATCGCCGCGGTGTGGTCGGGAGACGCCGCCTACGGGAACGACGACCCGGACGCGCCGGGTCCGCGCCACCGCCTCTGGATGGTCGACTCGGGCTGGCGCCTCGAGCGGACGATCGACCGCCCTGCTCAGACGTAGGGGACGGTCGGGTAGACGTGCCCCAGGGTCGTCTTCTTGCGCGGCCCGCGCTTGGCGACGAACTCCTCCCGCTGCTTCGTCGTCGAGTGGACCGGGTCCTTGTCGAACACCGGGATGACGTGCTTGCCGAAGGTGTCGACGGCCTCGGTCGCGACCTCGATCGGCATCGTCGTGGAGAGCATGCCGAACACGACCTGGTCCGCGCCGGCCTCCTCGTAGGCCTTCACCGCGGGGATCACCTCGTCGGGCGTCCCGCTCATGACGGCGTGCGCCTTGATCGCCTCCTCGAGACCCTCCGGCGTCGGCTCCGGGATCAGGTTCGGCCACTCGGGGAGACCTTCGGGCTTCGGGAAGGTGTCGAGGTACCGGAAGACGAGGGAGTTCTGGTAGCCCGACGTCATGTTGCACGTGATGTCGCGGGCCTTCTGCCCGTCCTCGAGGCACAGCATCTGGCTCGTGACCATCACGTTGTTGTTCACGAACTCGCCGACGGGCTCGGCGTGCTCGA
Source organism: Acidimicrobiia bacterium (assembly GCA_036559825.1). Lineage (GTDB taxonomy): Bacteria > Actinomycetota > Acidimicrobiia > IMCC26256 > PALSA-555 > DATBSK01. The sequence continues at coordinate 25,199 of DATBSK010000121.1, forward strand.
TCGTCTCCTTGTAGATCTCGATGAGCGGCTTCAACGCTTCGGGTGATGCGGTCGTGAAGCAGAGCACGCCGATGCCCATGCGCGCCGCCTTCTCGAACGTGCCGGGGTTCCCCGCGGCGATCCACATGGGGGGATGCGGATCGGAGTAGGGCTTTGGCAGCACGTTCCGTCGCGGCATCGAGAAGAACTTGCCGTCGAACGAGTACTCGTTCTCGCGCCACATCTTCTTGAACTCGGGGATCACCTCGTCGAGCATCTCCTTGGTCAGCTCGGGGTCGGTGATGCCGAAGCCGCGCTGCTCGGTGCTCGACGAGCCGCGGCCGATCCCGAACTCGAACCGTCCCTGCGAGAGCTTGTCCATCATCGCGACACGCTCGGCCACCCGTGCCGGGTGGTTCACCGGCGGCGTGACGTTGATGATGCCGCTGCCGACGTGCATGCGCTCCGTCCTCGCGAGCACGTACGGCATGAACACCTCGTTCGACGAGAGGTGGGAGTACTCGGTGAGGAAGTGGTGCTCGGTGACCCACGAGTACTTGAAGCCCGCCCGGTCGGCGGCGATGCTCCAGGTGACCTCGTTCTCGAGGCGCTGCTGCTCGACCGCCCACTGGTCGTCGACGTCGTCGTAGGCCTGGTGCGGCGTGTAGAGGCTGTTGAAGATCCCGAACTCCACAGGGAACCCCTTCTGGATCGTGGCGGAGCGAAAACTATAACACGTTCTATTTCTGGGCGACAGCCTTCTTGGCCCTGAGCCAGCCCTTGATCATCTCGCCGAACTCGGCGGGGTTGTACATGTCCTCCTCGTAGGAGAACAGGCCGTCGCCGGCGTAGTGCAGGAGCGTCCAGTTGTACTCCCGGTGGTCGCTGCCGTCGCCGGGGTCGTCCATCACGTTGGCCACCTGGCACACGATCCAGCCGCGCTCCTCGTCGATCAGGTACCAGTCGATGGGGAACGAGCTCATCTCCTGGTTGATGGGCTCGCTCATGGTGCGGTTGATCCAGTCGAGGATGGCGGCCCGGCCCTCCATCCGCCCGTAGTGGTGCTCGTAGTAGCGGGCGTCCTCGGTGAAGCACTCCGACCACTCCTTCCAGTCGCCCGACGCGCCGCAGCGCGCCGCGGCGTCCTGGAAGCGCTGGAACGCCTGCTCGATCTCCTCGCGGCTGAAGCCCATGACCCGCGGACCCCCCCTCGTCTCCCTCGATTGCAACGCGTTCTAGCATCGGCCGCTCGGTCCGTCGAGACAGGAGCAGCCACGGGGTGCGCGTCGGGGTCGTGGGGCTCGGGAACATGGGCGGTCCGATGGCGGCCAACGTGGTCGCGGCCGGCCACGAGGTCGCCGGGTTCGACGTCGCGCCCGACCGGGTCGGCGCGCTCGAGGAGCGCGGTGGCCGTGGCGCGAGATCGCCGGCCGATGCCGCACGCGGGGCCGACGTCGTCTCGGTGGTGGTGCTCGACGGCGACCAGGTCGTCGCCGCGTGCACCGGCGCCGATGGCGTGCTCGCGGGCGCCGACCCCGATGCCGTCGTCGCCGTCCACAGCACCGTGCACCCCGACGCGGTCGCGCGCGTCGCGGCGGCCGCGCCGGAGGGTGTCTCCGTGCTCGACGCGCCGATCAGCGGTGGTGTCCGCGGTGCACGCGACGGGACGCTGGCGATCATGGTCGGAGGTGACGCGGCAGCCTTCGAGCGCGCCCGCCCCGCGTTCGACGCGATGGGATCGCTCGTCCTGCACCTGGGCCCACCCGGCGCGGGGCTCGCCGCGAAGCTGGCGCGCAACCTCATCGGCTACGTCTCACTCCTCGGCGCGCACGAGGGACGACGTCTCGCGGATGCCGCGGGCGTCGACGACGAGACGTTCACGCAGATCCTCGAGCACACCGGCGCGGTCAGCCCGATGATGCGCGACATGCTCACGTGGCGTGGTGGAGATCCCGTGTACTCGGAGAACGTGCAACCCCTGATCGATCTCGCCGCGAAGGATCTGCGCGTGACGCTCGAGTTCGCCGCCAGCCTCGACCTCGATCTCCCCGGCGCCGCGGTCTCGCTCGAGCAGGTCGCCGATGTGATCGGACCTCGCGACCCCCCCGCGGCGTGAAGGTCTCGCTCCAGCTCCCGACCCATCACCTCGAGCGCTTCGACGAGCTGTGCGGCATCGAGGCGATCACCGAGCTGTCGGTCGCGGCGGAGGACGCGGGCTTCGACGCGGTGTTCGTCACCGAGCACCCGATCCCGGCCGATCGGTGGCTCGCGACCGGCGGTCACCATGCCCTCGACCCCTTCGTCGCGCTCGCGGTCGCCGCGGCGGCGACGACGCGGATCCGCCTCCACACGAACCTCTGCATCCCCGCCTACCGGAACCCCTTCCTGCTCGCGAAGACCGTGGCCACGCTCGACGCCTTGTCGAAGGGCCGGGTCATCCTCGGGGTGGGCGCGGGGTACATGGAGGACGAGTTCGCGGCGCTCGGTGTGGCGTTCGGCGAGCGCAACGCCCTCATCGACGAGGCGATCCGGGCGATGCGTGCCGCGTGGACGGGCGAGAGCGTCGTGCTGCGGGGCGCGCACTTCGACGCGACGGGCAACACGGCCCTGCCGGTTCCCGCCCAGCCGGGTGGACCACCGATCTGGATCGGGGGCAACGCCCGGCGGGCCATGCGGCGGGCGGTCGAGCTCGCCGACGGGTGGGCGCCGATGCCGAGCCCGGCCCGCGCCTCACGCCGGCTCCACACCCCTGGTCTCGAGACTCTCGACGAGCTGGGCGCCCGGATCGAGGAGCTGCACACGATGGCGCGCGACGTTGGTCGGGACGCGCCGCTCGACGTCGTGTTCATGCCCCCCGGGCTCGACATGTTCGAAGACGGGCCGGTCGGCGACGCGGCGTCGATCGTCGACGGCATTCGCGCGCTTGCAGTGGTCGGCGTCACCTACGTGACTGTCACCGTCCCGGGCCACACGCGTGCGCAGCTGCTCGCGAACCTCGACACGTTCCGGGACGAGGTCCTGCCCCAGATCGAGGTCCTCTGATCAGAGCTCGGGTGCGAGCTCTGCGAGCAGGTCCCACGTCCGCCGGCGCGACGCTGCGCCGTCGTCACCGACGGGGAAGATCGTCGCCGCCAGATCGGTGACGCCCGCATCGCGGAAGGCGCGCAAGCGCCGGGTGACCGCGGCCTCGTCACCGACGACGCACACGTCGGCCGGTCCGCCGGCGTTGCCGCGCTCGAGGATTCGCTGATACGTCGGGATCTGCGTGTACACGGCGAAGATCCGCGCGGCGCGCTCGCGCGCGGCGTCGGCGTCGTCGTGCACCGCGACCGGGAGCCCTGCCACGACACGCGGAGGCGGGGCGCCCGCTGCGTCGGCCGCGGCGGTGATGCGCGGGACGACGTGCTCGGAGTGGGCGCGCTCGTCCGCCATCCACGTGATGGTGCCCGCGGTCCGCTCGCCGGCGAGGCGCAGCATGAGCGGCGCGAGCGCCGCGAGGAGCACGGGCATCGTCTCCGCACCCGGCACGCGCAGCATCGCGTGGACGCGGTAGAGGTCACCGTCGTGGTCGACCTGACCCGTGCCGGCGAACGCCGCGTCGAGCACGTCGACGTACTCGCGCACGTGACGGATCGGGTGCTCGTACGAGAGGCCGTACATGCCCTCGACGACGACGGGGTGCGAGGGGCCGATGCCGAGCAGGGCGCGCCCGTCCGCCGCCGCCTGTGCGGAGAGCGCCTGCTGAGCCATCGCCAGGGGATGGCGCGCGTACGTCGGCACGACCGCGGTCCCGAGCTCGATGCGGCTCGTCGGCCCGGCAGCGATGGTGACCGCGCTCAGCGCGTCGAGGCTCCACGGGATGTGCGGCACCCAGGCGGTCGCGAAGCCATCGGCATCGGCGGCCACCGCCGTCCGGACGAGCGCGTCGACGCTGGTCTGGTCGGCACTCGTCTCGCTGACGAACACCCCGATGCGCATGCACGCGACCTCCTGACGATGGGACGATGGCACACATGGCAGTGCGACGAGTGGTGACGGGTGTCGACGCGTCCGGGCGGTCCGTGTTCCTGTCGGACGGCGACGCCTACGGAGGCGAGCAGTGGGCGGAGGTGTGGATCACCGACCCGGCGGCGGGCATGGACGCGGTGGTCGATCCGCAGCTCGGGACGACGGTGCTCGAGCCGCCCGCGGGCGGGACGGCATGGCGTGTGTTCGAGGTGCCGACGGACGAGGACATGCGGGCGGCGATGGCGCAGGCCGCCGGCACGATGGAAGGCATCGAGCCCGACGGCTTCCACACGACGCACACCATCGACTACGTGATGGTGCTCGAGGGCGAGATCTCGCTGGAGCTCGACACGGGCGAGGTCACGCTGCACCCCGGTGACTGCGTCGTGCAGCGCGGCACGCGCCACGCCTGGCGCAACCGGTCGGGCAAGCCGGTGAAGATGATGGCGGTGATGCTCAGCACCCGCTGACTTGTTTGGTCGATCGAGGTCGCCAGGGCAACCCCGATTGACCAAACAGTGGTTGGGGCTTCAGGCGGTGATCTCGGGGGAGATCTCCTCGAAGACCATCGTCTTCACCATCGGATCCATCTGCAGCAGGTTGGGATCGATCGTGATGCGACCCTCGGTGAAGCCCTGCATCATCGCCTCGCTGAGCTGCGACCAGTCGTCGACCTCCACCTCGTAGAGCGCGAGGTACTGGCGTCCGACGGCGTCGTCGTCCGGCATGATCTGCGCCGACGCCAGCTTGAACCGCCGGCACGATCGGACGCCGTCGAGCGCGAGCACCTCCTTCGAGTGCACGTCGTCGTACCACTGGTTGAAGTCGTCGTGGACGTCGTCGCTCGCCGCGTTCGCCAGTGCCAGGAAGATCCCCTTGGGCATGCCCGCTCACTCCTTGAGGGTCGGTCGGTCGCCGAAGCCTGCCACGATCGCCGCGAGCGTGTCTCGTGGCGCGTCGTACGGCATCGAGAGCCCGACGCGGTCGACCCTGTCGCCGTAGCGGGCCTGGATGCGCTCGGCGACCTCCTCGGGCGCGCAGCACACCGCGATCGTGTCGACGACCTCGTCGGGGAGCACGCGGCCCATGTCGTCCCAGCGCCCTTCCTTCGTGAGCCGGTTCAGCTCGGGTTGCAGATCGCCCCAACCGTGCGCGTCGAGCGTCACGCGGTACGCCGGCGTCGACCCGTAGAACCCGAGCAACCCGCGCACGCGTTCGCGCGCCACCGCGAGCTCGCGCTCGTCGCGCCCGGTGCACACGACGGGTGTCGCAGAGACGGTGAACGATGACCGCGCCCGGCCCGACGATGCCAGGCCCGCGTCCACGGCCGGGCTGACGTGCTCGCGGACGAACACCTCGGTGTGGAACGGGTGGACGAGCAGGCCGTCCGCGACGGCCGCGGCGGTCCGCGTCATCCGCGGACCGAGTCCGGCCATCCAGATCGGCGGCGCGCCGTGCGGGTTCGGCCCCGGGTCGAACATCGGCGTCATGAGCGTGTGCCGGTAGTGCTCGCCGCGGAACCGGAGCGGCGTGCCGTCCTGCCACGTGGCCTGGATCGCCTTGATCGCGCCGACGAGCTCGCGCATCCGTGCCACCGGGCTCGTCCACGTCATCGAGAACCGGTGCTCGATGTGGGGGCGGATCTGCGAGCCGAGCCCGAGCGCGAACCGGCCGCCGGAGGCGCGCTGCAACCCGTCCGCCACCTGCGCCAGGTCCATCGGACTGCGGGCGAACGCGATCGCGATGTTGGTGAACACGGTCGGGCGCGTCGTGTGCTCGGCCGCGAGCACGAGCGGGAAGAACGGCTCGTGCGGGCCCTCGGCCGTGTAGAGGCCGTCGAAGCCGAGGTCCTCGAGATCCCGAGCGGTCGTCGCGACCTCCGCGAGGTCGGCGCGCACGTAGTGATCGACGAGCACGGTCATGCGTCGACGAACGTGAACGCCAGCCCGGCGCCCGCGAGCGCCACCGTGCCCGCGGCGACGGCGAGCAGCTCTCTCGCCTCTCGGGGCTGTGCGCCGCTGCCGCTCCGGTGCGCGAACCGCCAGCCGAGCATGCCGATCGCCCATCCGAGACCCGCGAGACCGACCAGCGCCACCACGACCGCGTCACCAGGCTCGGCTCCGTGCGCCCACAGCCGCCGGGCGAGGATCGCGAACGTGCCGAGCAGGGCGAGCCCGCTGCGTGACCACGCGAGATCGGTGCGCTCGCCGTAGAGCGAGCCGCCGCGCTCGTCGAACTCGTCGTCGGGCGTCACTGCGTCGCGGCGACGACCGTGGCGATGACCGCCACGACGGCGATGCCGATCGCGAGCACGAGCGCGAGGCGCGACGGAGGGAGCGGCGAACGGAGTCGCATGGCCCGCTCGTTCGCGTACCAGTGCCGGTAGGCGACGATCTCGATGACCGCACCGAGCACGATGAGAGGGATGCCGATGAGGCGGCGCTCACCCTCGATGTCGAGCTTGGGCAGCAGCTGCGTGGCCGCGATCCCGGTGACCACGAGCGCGAGGGCCGTCCGGCTCCACGCGAGGAACGTCCGCTCGTTCGCGTACGTGAACCGGACGTCGGGCTCGTCGCCGAGCTCGCGCAGGGAGTCCCGACGCAGGCTCTCGAACACGCGCTACCAGAGTTGGTCGGTGTAGGTGTCGGTGCCGGGGACCGTCGCGAGGAACGGCGAGGCGAACACGATCGAGCCGAGGCCGGCGCCCGAGAACGCGTCGCCCAGGCCGGCCCACACGGGGTCCCAGCTCGCGAGCGGGTCGTCGGTGAGGAAGCCGATCACGAGCACCCGGTTCGCGCCCTGGGTGTCGGGGACGTCACCGGGCCGGTCGTCGCGCAGGGGCAGGGGCGTGCCGACGAGAGCGACATCCGCCGGGCAGGGGAGTCCCTGGAGCCACTCGCTCACGCGTGCTCCGTCGACCCCGTCGGCCATCTCCCCGATGAGCACCGCGATCCCCGGGTAGGCGCGGTCGAGGGCGAGCTCGACGGGCGTCGCGCTCCCGGGTGCGTTCGCCTCGCCGGCGTACCGGTACAGCGCGGTGTGGATGTGGTCTCGCTCTTCGAACATCCGGTCGTTGGCGTGGAGCCAGTTGACCTGCTCGACGCCCCATTCGTTCCACTCGTCGTGGTGCTCGTCGAGGACCCAGTAGACGGCGAGGTACGAGCCGATGGACGGGTCGGGCGTGACCGCAGAGTCGGCGGGATACCGCTTCGCCTTGCAGTCTCGCGTCGCGACGTACCGGCTCCCGCCGAACTGCCACTTGCCGACCATGCATCCTGCGTAGAGGTGATCGCGCTCGTACCACCGGTTGTACGCGACCTCGTGACCCTTGTGCGGCTCGACCATCGTGAAGAGCAGGGAACCCACGCGGATGGGCCGGTCGGCGCGGGCGACGTCGGGCTGCTGGTATCGCTTCTCGGAGGCGTTCACGATGCGGTTGGCTCCTTGGTCGTGACGCGCTCGGTGAGCGCGCGCTTGTCGATCTTCAACATCGGAGTGAGCGGGAGGTCGTCGACGACGATCACCCGGTCGGGCGCCTTGTAGTCGGCGATCCGCTCCCGGCACCACGCGCGCAGCGAGTCGCGTTCCAGCGTCTCTCCGGCGGCCCCGGGCTCCGCGACGACGAACGCGACACCGATCTCGCCGAGATCAGGGTCGGGCGTCCCGACGACGGCGACACGTGCGACTCCGGGGTGCTCGGTCAGCACCGCCTCGACCTCCGCGGGATACACGTTGTACCCGCCGCGGATGTACATCTCCTTCAGGCGACCGACGATCCGCACGTTGCCGTCCTCGCCGACGACACCGAGGTCGCCGCTGTGCACCCAGCCGGCGGCGTCGATCACGGTCGCGGTCAGCTCCGGATCGCGCCAGTAGCCGATCATCTGCGCCGGCGACCTGCTCCAGACCTCGCCGACCTCTCCGGTCGGGAGCTCGCCACCCGTCGCGGGGTCGACGATCCGCAGCTCGACGTCCGGGGTCGGCCGTCCGACCGTCGTCGCGATCACGTCGGCGTCGTCGGTGGCGAGCGTGCTCGTCGTCACCCCCATCTCGGTGGACGTGTAGCGAGTGATGACCGGGCAGCCCAGCACGGCGCGCATGCGCCGCACGAGGTCCGGGGGGATGGCCGCGGCTCCGATCCCGGCGACGCGCAGGCGCGAGAAGTCGGTGGTCGCGACGTCGGGATGCTCGAGGACGCGTTGCCACTGCGTGGGGACGCCCGTCGCCATCGTGATGTGCTCGTCCTCGATCACGCGCAGCGTCTCGGCCGCCGACCACGGCTCGCTGGCGAGCACGATCGTGGTGGCGTTGGCGAGCTCGTCCCACATCCTCGTCATGTAGCCCACGTGCGCGAAGGGGAGGACGACGAGCCGCCGGTCACCGGGACGGGTGAGCTCACCCACGTTGCGCGAGATGGCGGCTTGCCGCTCGTGGTCGTAGACCGCCCCCTTCGGTGCACCGGTGGTGCCACTCGTCCAGACGATGCAGGTGGGATCGGACGAGGAGAGCCGGGGCACGCGCGCCGGGGGGTCGGCCGCGAACGCCGTCTTGAGCACCTCGACCGAGAGCACCTGGCCGGCGTCGGGGCCCGGCGGCAGGGACGCGCCGTCGCCCACGACCGTCACCTTGGGCTCGGTGCGGGCGATGATGCTCGCGGTCTCCTGGATCCCCAGCCGGAGGTTGACGGCCGACGTGATCGCGCCGACGCGCAGTGCGCCGAGGTAGCACACCGCGAACTTGGTGGACGACGGGAGCAGGAGGACCACGACGTCGCCGCGACCCACGCCGCGGTCGAGCAGCGTGGTCGCGAAGCCGTCGGCAGCCCGATCGAGCCACGCGTACGTCGAGCGCTTGCCGGCGTGCACGTACGCATCGCGGTCGGGATGGGTGGCGGCCGCGTCGCGCAGGAGATCGGCGACGAGCGCGGTCTCGGCCACGGCGGGCGACTGTAGCGCCGGTGGTCGTGAACCAGAACGAGCGTTCGCGGCGCAGGTACCCTGCGCCGCACCGAGCGCGGCCCGAGCGGCCCGGCGCGTCGCGCCGAGAGCGGGAAAGCCGACGGGGCGTTAGATTCGCACGCCGAGCGACACCGACCGCTCTCAGCGGGGAGGACCGATGACGCGCTTCACCGACCGCGTGGCGATCGTGACCGGGGCAGGTTCGGGGCTCGGACGCGCCGTCGCCCGCCGCTTGGCCGAGGAGCGCGGTCTCGTCGCGGCCGTCGACGTCGACGAGGAGGCCGCGTCCAAGACCGCGGCGGAGATCGAGGCCGACGGCCGGACCGCACGGGCGTACGGCTGCAACGTCACCGACTTCGGGGCGGTCGAGACGACGGTCACGAAGGTGGCGAACGACCTCGGTCGTCCCCAGGTCCTCGTCAACTGCGCCGGTGTCGGCACCTTCGTGCGCTCCGAGGAGGAGACGCCCGAGAACTGGAACCGGATCATCGGGGTGAACCTCACGGGCACCTTCCTCATGATCCGTGGCGTGCTCCCGCACATGCTGGGAGGCGGCGGTGTGATCGTGAACGTCGCGTCGAACGCGGGTCTCATGGGCCAGGCGTACTCGGCGGCTTACTGCGCGTCGAAGGGCGGCGTCGTCAACCTGACACGAGCGCTCGGGTACGAGTACCGGGCGCGCGGCGTGCGGGTCAACGCGATCGCGCCTGGCGGCATGAACACGCCGATGATCAGCACGTTCGGGTTCCCCGAGGGTGCGTCCGCCGACGACTTCGCGAACATCACCGCGCCGATCGGCTACGCCGAGCCCGAGGAGCAGGCAGCGCTGATCGCGTTCATCGCGTCCGACGAGGGCCGCTACATGATCGGCCAGATCGTCAGCATGGACGGTGGCATCACCTGTGGCTGACGCGGGGCTGTGGGAGCTCGTCGAGGCGCGCGCCGCCGACGCTCCCGCTGCGGTCCTCGCGATCGACGAGGACGGGCGCACGCTCACGAGTCGGGAGTTCCGTGACGCGGCCGAGCGAGCCGCCGCCGGCCTGCTCGCGCACGGAGTCGGACCGGACGTCAACGTCTCCTGGATGCTGCCGACGTGGCTCGAGTCCGCCGTGCTCGTCGCGGCGCTCGCACGGCTCGGCGCGGTGCAGAACCCGATGCTGCCGATCCTCGGTCCGCGCGAGACGCGGTTCATCGTCGGGCAGACGCAGGCGTCGCTGCTGATCGTCCCGTCGGAGTGGCGGGGCCGTGCCTTCGAGGACGAGGCGCGCGAGATCGCGAAGGACCAGACCGGTCTCGAGGTCCTCGTCGCCGATCGCCGGCTCCCTGACGGCGACCCGTCCGCGCTGCCGCCACCGCCTGCTCCGGCGACCGCGGCCGACGCGCCCGTCCGCTGGATCTTCTACACCTCGGGCACGACCGCCGACCCGAAGGGCGCGCGCCACACCGACCTCACCGTCAAGGCCTCGGCGGTCGGGATGATCGAGGCGCTCGAGGTGACCGACGCCGACCGGGCGGCGATGGTCTTCCCGTTCACCCACATCGGGGGCATCGGCTGGCTCTACACGATGCTGATCACCGGGTGCACGTGCATCTTCGTCGAGGCGTTCGTCCCGCAGACGACGATCCCGGTGCTCCAGCGCGAGCGCGTGACCCTCGCGGGCGCGGGCACCCCGTTCCACATGGCGTACCTCACGGCCCAGCGCGACCAGCCGGACACGCCGCTGTTCCCCGAGGCCCGCGCGTATCCGGGCGGCGGCGCGCCGAAGCCGCCGCAGCTGCACTACGAGGTGAAGGCCGAGCTCGGCGGCGTCGGCATCGTGTCCGGCTACGGCCTGACGGAGACGCCGATCCTCACGATGAACACGGTCCACGACACCGACGAGCAGCTCGCGGAGACGGAGGGTGGCCCGACGCCCGGGGTCGAGCTGCGGATCGTGAGGCTCGACGGCGAGGTCGCAGCCGACGGCGACGAGGGCGAGATCCGAGCCAAGGGACCGCAGGTGTTCCGCGGGTACCTCGACTCGTCGCTCGACGAGG
>DATBSK010000122.1:0-17714 GCA_036559825.1 Acidimicrobiia bacterium
CGGTTGAACAGCGTCGACTTGCCGACGTTGGGGCGCCCGACGATGGCGACCGCGAAGGCGTCGGGCTCGGCAGCCGCGACACCGCCAGGCTCCGGGAGCGCCGCGACGATCGCGTCGAGCAGGTCGCCGGTGCCTCGTCCGTGGCCGGCGGAGATCGCGTGGGGGCTCCCGAGTCCGAGGCGCGTGAACTGCCACGCGTCGGGCTCGCGCCCTCCGTCGTCCACCTTGTTCACCGCGACGATCACCGGCTTGCCTGCACGGCGCAGGACACGGGCGACGGCGTCGTCCTCCTCGAGCAGCCCGACGGTTGCGTCGACGACGCAGATCACGACGTCCGAGTCCGCGATCGCGCGCTCGGCCTGCTCGCTCACCCGCCGCACGAGGACAGCAGGATCCTCGGCTGCAGCACTGGGCGGAAGCCATCCCCCGGTGTCGACGACGACGAAGTCGCGGGCGCCCCAGCTCGCGGTCAGCTCCTTGCGATCGCGCGTGACCCCCGGTTGCTCCTCGACGATTGCGGTACGCGCGCCGACGATCCGGTTGACGAGTGTCGACTTCCCGACGTTCGGCCGACCGACGACCGCGACCACCGGGAGCGACCGCGTCATCGAAGTGCCGTGACGAGGGACGCGCCGTCCGACTTGATCACCTCCACTGGGCGCGGGAGCTCGGCGACCACCACGTCGTCGAGGAATCGCCCCTCGGAGAGGGCGACGTCCGGGAGGAGGTACCGGTCACCGCCGGGCTCGTCGACGAGCACGCGCGCGAGGTCCGCCCCCGTGAGGAGCCCGGTGACCCCGATGTTCCCGCCGAAGAAGTGGTTGTCGACGCGCAGCGTCCGCACCGGCGCACCTGCCGCGTCGGCGAGGCGCGGCACGAGCGGCGCGATGACCTGCTCGCCATAGGCCCCGGTCAGGATCGTGACGGGGGCGGACGAGTCGTCGTGGGACTCGTCGACCACGGCGCGCGGCGCGCGGTAGCCGCTCGCCGGTGCACCGTCGATCGAGGCGAAGAAGCCCGGACGCGTGCCGCGTCCCGCCCCGGGGTTGCCCCGCAGCGCGGCCTCCACCTCGGCGACGAACGTCGCGGCCATGCCGATGCCGTTCTCGTGTTGGGGCAGGTCGTCGTACTCGTCGAGTGGCGGGAACGGCCGCCCTGCGAGGAGGTAGAGCTCGTCGGCCGCGTAGGCGAGGCGTCGCCCGAGCGCGTCGAGATAGCGCAGCTGCCACCGCTCGACCGCATCGACGACCGCGGCGGCCTCGTCGGCCGTGTGCGGGCGCAGCTCGGGCTCGCGGCTGTGCGCGCTCACGCCGAGCGGTACCACGCCGACGCTGGTGAGGCCCGGGAACCGGTCGAGGATGCCGAGCAGCGTGTCGTCGAGCGCCGGCCCGTCGTTGACCCCGGGGCAGACGACGATCTGGCCGTGCACCTCGGTCCCCGCGTCGAGCAGCGCGACGAGCCAGCGCAGGCTCGTCGCACCGCGACGGTTCCGGAGCAGGCGCGCGCGCAGGTCCGGGTCGGTCGCGTGGATGCTCACGTAGAGCGGTCCGAGGCGCTCGGTGACGACGCGTTCGAGGTCCGCTTCGGTGAATCGCGTCAGGGTGGTGAAGTTCCCGTAGAGGAACGACAGGCGGTAGTCGTCGTCCTTCACCGAGAGGCTCGGCCGCATGCCTGCAGGCAGCTGGTAGATGAAGCAGAACGGGCAGTGGTTGTCGCAGGTCCGCACGCGGTCGAAGACGGCGCTCGCCAGGCCGAGGCCGAGCGGCTCACCGGCGGCCTTGTGCACCACGAGATGGCGCTCGAGGCCGCCGCGCCGGATCTCGAGCTCGACGCGCGGCTCGTCCGAGAGGAGCTGGTAGCGGATGACGTCGCGCACCGCCTCGCCGTTGACGCTGAGGAGCTCGTCGCCGGCGAGCAGGCCCGCGGACGCCGCGGGTGACCTGGGCGCGACCGCCGCGATCCGGGCGGTGGCCATGCACGCGAGTCTACGAGAGGCTCGTGGACGTCCTACCCTCGGAACCGTGCCGAAGCACGCGCGCACAGAGATGCAGGTCGACCGTGTGTTGCTCGCGGAGCCCCGCGGGTTCTGCGCCGGTGTCGAGATGGCGATCAAGGCGCTCGCCTGGATGGTCCGCGCGTTCGCGCCGCCCGTCTACTGCTACCACGAGATCGTGCACAACCGACTGGTCGTCGATCGCTTCCGCGCGCTCGGTGTCGTGTTCGTGGATTCGGTTGACGACGTGCCGCCGGGCGCCCCGCTCATGCTGTCCGCGCACGGAAGCGCGCCGCAGGTCATCGCTGAGGCACGATCCGAGGGGCGGTTCGTCGTCAACGCGGTCTGCCCACTCGTGACCAAGGTGCACCACGAGGCGAAGGTGCGCGCGGCGAAGGGGTACACGATCCTCTATGTCGGCCACGAGGGCCACGACGAGGCGAGCGGCACGCTCGCGGTCGCGCCGGCCTCGATGCGCCTGGTGGAGGACGACGCCGGGCTCGAGCGGGCCCTCCCGACCGTCGACGATCCGCAGCGAGTCGCGCTGCTGGCGCAGACGACGCTCGCTCTGCACGACTGGGAAGGGATCACGACGCGCGCGCGGTCGGTGTACCCCGCGCTCTGGACCGCGTCCCGCAACGACCTCTGCTTCGCCACGACGAACCGGCAGGCGGCCCTCCGTGAGCTCGCGAGGCGCGCCGATGCGGTGGTGGTCATCGGGAGCCCCAACTCGTCGAACACGATCGCGCTCACGAAGGTGGCACAGGAGGCGGGTTGCCCGCGCGTGCTGCGCGTCGACGGTCCCGACGAGCTCGACCCGGCGGATCTCGGCACGGCGAGGGTGGTCGGCGTGACCGCAGGCGCGAGTGCTCCCGAGGACCTCGTGCAGGCGGTGATCGCGAAGCTCGATCCTCGCGAGGGCGTGGAGCCCGTGTTCGTGACCGACGAGGAGGAGTACTTCCCGCCGCCCCGCGAGCTGCGCGAGCTGCTCCCGACGCTCGACAGCGTGGCCGCGTTGCTGCTCGGTGGCGACCCGGCGGCGGCCCGCACGCAGGGCGGGCCGTTCACCGACGACCGCGGGGCCGACGCGTCAGACGTGCTGGCGCGCCTCGGCTCGTGACGCATCGTCGGGACGCGCTGCCCCAGCCAGCCGCTGCGCTTCGCTGAAGCACCGCTGCAGCTCCGCTTGCAGCTCGGCCGTCACGCGCGCCAGATCCGTTCGACGTCGGACACGGTCGGTCCGGACGGTGACGATGGGCGTCCCGACGACGACCGCGACCTTGTGGATGCGCGGGAGCGCCGTGCCGCTCGGGAGGATCTCCTCCGTGCCACCGACGCCGACCGGGAGGATCGGCACCCCGACCTTCAGCGCGAGGTAGGCGACACCGTCGTAGAGGTCCTCGATGACCGGGCCCGTGCGACGCGTCCCCTCGGGGAACACCGCGAGCGGCTCGCCGGCCTCGAGCGCCGCTTGCGAGGCCCGCAAGGCGGCGCGGTCCGCACCTTCGCGCTCGACCTCGATCGCGCCGAGCTTCGTGAACAGCCACCGTCCGAACCGCGTGCTGAAGAGCTCGCGCTTGGCCATCATGCGGATCCGGCGGCGCGTGACGAACGCGGCGAAGGGGACGTCGAAGATCGACCGGTGGGACGGTGCGACGATGTACGCGCCGCGCCTCGGCACGCGCTCCCGCCCGACGACCTTGACGCGGAAGAGCAGCTTGAACGGCGAGAGCACCAGCGCCCGGGCGAACCGATAGAAGGTCACTGCTCCCCCGCTCCGGCAGACCCCGCCGCGCCCTCGACCCGGGCACGATAGCGATCGACGATCGCAGCGACGATATCGGGCACCGGGAGATGGGTCGTGTCGAGGACGACCGCGTCGGACGCCGGCTGCATCGGCGAGGCTGACCGGATCGAATCCGCTCGATCGCGCCGAGCGAGTGACTCCCGCACACGCTCGACCTCGACGTCGCGTGCAGCGGCGACTTCGTCCTGCTGGCGCCGGCGCGCTCGCTCGTCGTGGCTCGCGGTCAGGAAGACCTTCACGACCGCGTCCGGGAACACGACGGTCCCGATGTCACGACCTTCCACCACGCCTCCGCCGTGCTCCTCGAGCCACGCGCGCTGCAACGGGACGAGCACCGTGCGCACCTCGGGGTGCGCGGACACCGCCGAGACCGCTGTGGTGACGTCCGGACCACGGATCGTCTCCGTCACGTCGCGTCCGTCGAGCCGCACGCCGCCGTCGATCGCGAGATCCGCGGCGCGCGCCACCTGACCGCAGGCCGGTCCGTCGTCGACGGAGACCCCTCGCTCGAGCACCGCGAGCGTGACCGCGCGATACATCGCACCGGTGTCGAGGACCACGAGCCCCAACGCGTCGGCCACCGCCCGAGCGACCGTGGACTTGCCCGCGCCGGAGGGGCCGTCGATCGCGATGACCGGTGTCATCGTTCGGCGACGATCGCCTCGAGCTCGTCGAGGAACCGCGGGTACGACACGGCGACCGCCGACCAGCCCTCGACGGTCGACGTTCCGGGCGCCGCGTTCGCCGCGACGGCCGCGGCGAGCGCGATGCGGTGGTCGCCGTGCGAGCGGAAGGTCGCGGGCTGGGGCGTGCCGCCGCGGACGACCAGGCCGTCCGCCCGCGGCTCGGCACCGACGCCCAGCGCCGTCACGAGCTCGAGGACGCTGCCGATGCGGTCACTCTCCTTGACGCGGAGCTCGGCGCCGTCGTGGAACTCGGTGACGCCGTCCGCGAACGCCGCCGCCACGGCGAGAGCCGGCACCTCGTCGATGATCGGCTCGTGGCACGCGACGCGCTCGCCGTGCAGCGGCGCCGCTCGGACCGAGATGGTTCCCACGGGCTCGCCCAGGCGCTCCTCCCGCGGCTCGACCTCGATGGTGGCGCCCATCCGCCGGAGGACCTCCACGAACTCGATCCGTCCGGGGTTCAGCAGGACGTGCTCGAGGACGAGGTCGGATCCGGGCGTGATCGCGGCGGCGACGACGAGGAAGGCCGCCGACGACGGGTCACCCGGGAGCTCGAGCTCAAAGGGCCGCGGGCGACCCTGCGTCACCCGCACCGTGCGATCGTCGATGCGCTGCAGCGGCGCGTCGAGTGCGACCAGCATGCGCTCGGTGTGGTCGCGGCTCGGGGCCGGCTCGACTACCTCCGTCGTCCCGCGTGCCTGGAGGCCCGCGAGCACGACCGCGGTCTTCACCTGGCCGCTCGCCTGCTCGAGCGCGATGCGCCGGCCCGTGAGCGGTTGCCCGCGGATGACCAGCGGTGCGCGTCCGCCCTCGGCGGCCTCGATCTCGGCGCCCATCGCGCGGAGCGGATTCACGACCCGAGCCATCGGTCGCGCCACGAGCGACTCGTCGCCGGTCAACACCGTGGGGAACGGTCTCCCCGCGACGACGCCGGCGAGCATCCGCATCGTGGTGCCGGAGTTGCCGCAGTCGATCGCGGTATCCGGTGCGTGCAAGGCGTCGATGCCCCGCCCCGAGACCGTGGCACGGTCGCCGTCGCCGGTGATCGCGACGCCGAGCGACGAGAGCGCGTCGCGGGTGCGAGCGACGTCGTCACCCGGGCCGAGGCCGGTCAGCACCGTCTCGCCGCCTGCGAACGCGCCGAAGAGCAGCGCGCGGTGCGACATGCCCTTGTCGCCGGGGACCCTCCGGCGTCCTCGCAGCGGCCGTGGACCCGTGATCGAGACCACGTCGGCGATCACGGCACGGTCGTGCGCACCGCGGGGTACCCACGCTCCGCGAGCGCGGCGACGAACGCGTCCGCGTCCGTCGCCGCCAGGAGCAGCACGAGCACACCGCCGGTCGCCTCGACCGAGTGCGCGATCTCGATGTCGGCGATGTTGACCCCCATCGCGCCGGCGAGCGTCGTGATGTCCGCGAGCGACCCGGGGCGGTCCGGGATCGGCACGTGGATCTCGGCGAGCTCGATGTCCGCGGGGATGCCGGTCGGCAGGCTGCGACGGGCGGCACGCGCCCGTTCCAGCACCTCGAGCAACCGATCGCGGTCACTGTCGACGACCATGCTCCGCACGTCGCCCAGCGCCGCGACGTACTGATCGAGCGCGGCGACGATCGCGTCGCGGTTCGCGACGCAGATGTCGGGCCAGATCCCGGGATGGCCGGCGGCGATGCGCGTCATGTCACGGAAACCCCCTGCGGCGAGGCGCAGCAGCAGCGCATGATCGGCGCCGCGCGCCGCCGCGACGTCCATCAGGGTCGTTGCCGCGAGCTGCGGGACGTGGCTGACGACCGCGACCAGGGCATCGTGCTCTTCGGGGCTCACGGCGAAGGCCTCGGCACCGAGGGCGCGCACGAGCTGGCGGACACGGGCGAAGGCGTCGGGATCCGTCCGCTCCGTCGGCGTGAGCACCCAGGTGGCGCCCGTGAAGAGGTCGGCGCTGGCGCCGTCGAGACCGTCCAGCTCCGAGCCTGCCATCGGGTGGCCGCCGACGTACCGACCGGCGAGGTCCGGGCGGGCGGCCTCGACAGTGGCCACGACGGGGCCCTTGACGGAGCCCACGTCCGTGACCGCCAGCGCACCGGCATCGAGGGCCGCGCCCACCGCTTCGGCGACGTCGCCGACGGGAACGGCGACGACCACCACGTCCGCGTCACGAGCGGCATCGTCGATGTGCTCCACGGCGTCATCGAGCGCTCCCACGGCGAGCGCCTGCTGTGCTCGTGCTCGGTCGCGGTCGAAGCCGCGCACCTCGTAGCCCGCGCGACGCAGCGCGAGACCGACCGACCCGCCGACGAGGCCGGTCCCGACGACGCCCGCTCGCTTCACTCGGGAAGGTCGTCGCGCAGCGCGCGCGCGCCATCGAGGTACACGTGATGGAGATCCGTGGCGTCGCGGGAGGTGTAGCAGTGGATGAGGACGCGGATGACTCGTGGCATGCCGTGGTCGATGTTCAGCTCCCGCGCGCAGATCAGCGGAACGTCGCCCAGTCCGATGGCGCGGGCCGCGGTCGCGGGGAACTCGGCGGTGAGGTCGTCGGTGGCCGTGAACAGGATGCTGACGAGCGCATCGTGGTCGAGGTCGTTGCGAGCGAGCAGCTCGTGCATGAGCCGCTGCGTCTGCTTGTCGATCTCGTCTTTCGAGTTCTCGTCACACGTGATGGCGCCTCGAAGCGCGCGCAGCCTCACGCGAATCGAGACTAGTGCGACGTGTGTTCGCTGCCCGGGCCTGAATGCGCGGCCTCGTAGAGCGCGCGGACCTCGTTCGGTCGCAGGTTTCGCCACGCGCCAGGAGCAAGACGCGTGTCGGCGAGAGGTCCGATGCGGGTCCGCACGAGCCGATTCACCGAGAGTCCGACGGCAGCACACATTCGCCGCACCTGGCGCTTGCGCCCTTCGTGGATGGTGAGCTCGAGTGCGCTCCTCCCGCGCGCTCGGCTCACGACACGCACCCGCGCCGGCGCAGTGGTGCCGTCGTCGAGCGCGATGCCCGATCGCAGCCGAGCGACGACGCCGTCGCTCGGGTCGCCCTCCACCTCCACGAGGTAGGTCTTCTCCACGCCGTGCCGGGGGTGCGCCAGGAGCTGGCCGAGCTCGCCGTCGTTCGTGAGGAGGAGCAAGCCCTCGGTCTCCACGTCGAGTCGCCCCACCGGGAACACGCGCGGGTCGCCGGGGACGAGCGCGACGACCGTGGGCCGTCCCTGTGGGTCGCGGGCGGTCGTGACCACTCCCGCGGGCTTGTTGAGCAGGTAGTACACGAGGTCGGTCCGCGCGACGACGGGGACGCCGTCGAGCGCGATCTGCTGGCGCTCGGGATCGGCCCGGTCGCCGAGCCGCGCGGTGACGCCGTCCACCGTGACACGCCCCGCGCTGATGAGCGACTCGCACGTGCGGCGGGAACCGAAGCCAGCGCGAGCGAGCAGCTTCTGCAGGCGCACTCCCTCGGGCACGGGAGGTTCGTCAGCCGGCGTCGCCGAGGTCGTCGCCCTCGTCACCGGCGAGCGCCGCGCCCGGATCGTCCGGCATCCGCAGCCCACGCTCGAGCGCCTCGACGACGCTCGCGTCCGGCACGAAGTCACCGAGCGGCGGCAGGTCGTCGATCGTGTCGAGACCGAGGCGCTCGAGGAACGTCGCCGTGGTTCCGTACAGCACCGCGAGCCCGGGGCCCGGGTCGCGGCCGACCTCCTCGATGTACCCGCGCGCCTCGAGCGTCTGGAGGGTCGTCTCGACGTTGACACCGCGGATCGCCGAGATCTGGCCCCGGGAGACCGGTTGCTTGTAGGCGACGATCGCCAGAGTCTCGAGCGCGGGACCGGAGAGCCGGACGTGACGCCCTTCGACGACGAACCGCTCGACGTACGCCGCGACGGCAGGGTGCGTCTGGAAGCGGTAGCCCCCGGCGACGCGCGCCAGCACAAAGCCGCGTCGCTCGTCCTCGTACTCACGCGCGAGCTCGTCGCACAGGCGCTCGACGTCGGCGACGGGCAGCTCGACGAGCTCGGCGAGGAAGCGAGGCTCGACCGGCTCCGTGGAGGCGAGGACGACCGCCTCGATGGCGTGCCGCGCCTCGTCGGACGGCGTGTCGCCCAGACCGAGGTCGCTCACGTTCGTTCCGAGCCGCGCGCCGCGGCCGGGCGCGTGGGATCGTCCCAGTCCGCGACGCTGACGCGGTCGAGCTCGGCTTCGGAGATGCGCCGGACCTCGAGGACTCCGAAGTTCTCGAGCTGCTCGAGCTCGACGATGCCCTGCTTGTAGAGCTCGAGCACGGCCAGGAAGCGGACGATCGCATCGAGTCGGCTCGTCGAGTCGGCGGCGAGCGAGCGGAACGGCACCGCCCGGTCGAGCGGCAGTCGGTCGAGCACCACCCCGATCGACTCGGCCACGCTCGCGCGGATGGGTGCGATGTGCTCCGTGTCGACGCGCTCCACCGGAGGGGCAGCGAGGACCCGGCGAGCGGCGTCGCGCAGGCGCTCGGGCCGGAGGCGCGTGAGCGGATCCGGCACCATCGAGCGGTACGGCTCCTCGGGCCCCGCTTCGCGGGCGATGCTCCGGTCCGCACGCCGCATGAGCGCGACGAGCGCCTCGGCGGCGTCCTTGAAGGTCTTGCACTCGAGCAGCCGTGCGAGCAGGAGGTCGCGTTCCTCGAACCGGAGCAGCTCCTCGTCGAGATCGAGGTCGGACGGGCCGGGCAGCAAGCGTCGGGTCTTGAGCTCGACGAGGGTCGCGGCGATGAGCAGGAACTCGGTGGCGATCTCCAGATCGAGCGACTCGTAGCGGTCGAGCTCGGCGAGGTACGCGTCGACGATCGTCGCCAGCGAGACCTCCCAGAGGTCGACCTCCTGCTTCAGGATGAGGTGGAGCAGCAGGTCGAACGGGCCCGCGAAGACGGGGGTCTGCACCTCGTAGCCCATCTCGTGCGAGGGTACCGGACCCAAACCCGCGGGTTCCGCCAAAGCGAGCCGGTAACTTGCACTCGTGGAGGTGAGGCGTCGCGGGCGTCAGCAGCGGAGCGAGCGCCCGCGGGGCGGGTGTCCCGCCCCGCAACGAGCGACGCCATAGAGGTGCCTCGCGTGTTCAGCGGCATCAAGCCGACCGGCGAGATGCACCTGGGGAACTACCTCGGGGCCGTCCGTCACTGGGTGACGGAGCAGGACGACCACGACTCGATCCTGTGCGTCGTCGACCTGCACGCGATGACGATCCCGTACGATCCCGCGCTCCTCGCGACGCGCACGCGCCAGACCGCGACGCTCCTGATGGCCGCGGGACTCGATCCTGACCGTTGCACGCTGTTCGTCCAGAGTCACGTCCCGGAGCACACCGAGCTGACGTGGATCCTCAACTGCGTCGCGACGTTCGGCGAGCTGCGGCGCATGACGCAGTTCAAGGAGAAGAGCGAAGGCCGCGAGTCGGTGAGCGTCGGCCTCTTCGACTACCCCGTGCTCATGGCCGCGGACATCCTTGCCTACGACACGGATCTGGTCCCGGTCGGCGACGACCAGCGCCAGCACCTCGAGCTCGCCCGCGACGTCGCCGTGCGGTTCAACCATCGGTTCGGGGAGACCCTCGTCGTCCCCGAGGCCGCGATCCCGCCCGTCGCCGCTCGGGTCATGGATCTCCAGGAGCCGACGGGCAAGATGTCGAAGTCCGCCGACTCACCGGGCACGATCGCCGTGCTCGAGGAGCCGGCCGTGATCTCGAAGCGTCTCCGGAGTGCCGTCACCGACTCCGGCAGCGACGTCCGCTTCGATCCCGAGGCCAAGCCCGGGGTCTCGAACCTCCTCGAGATCCTCGCGGCGAGCTCCGGGCGCCGCGTCGACGACCTCGCCTCGGAGTTCGACGGCCAGGGGTACGGCGCCCTGAAGAGCGCCACCGCCGAGAGCGTGGTCGAGCTCCTCCGACCGGTGCAGGCCCGCTACGCCGAGCTCGAGCGCGATCCCGCGTCCGTCCAGCGCGCGCTGGCGCTCGGGGCCGAGAAGGCGGAGGCGATGGCGGCGAAGGTCGTCGAGCGGGTCCGCGCCGCGACAGGGCTGCTCCCCCGCTCCTGACGACGCTTCCTCTCAGTCGTCGTCCGCGTCGTGGAGCGCGGTGAGCACGGGCGCGGGGATGCCGGTCGCGTCCCACGCGGCGCGGTCATGGTGTGCGGCGGCCCATCGGACGGCGACGTCCGGTCCACCGGCGACAGCGATGTGGTCGGCGCCGAGCTCGGGGTGCCGGAGGTACAGACCGACGCGGCGGGTGATGCCGCGCTTCCCGGACCAGACATCCGCCATCTCGTGGCCTGCCGCCGCACCGGCCAGCGTCGCGCCGACACGTCCGAAGACGCCGAGGCGAGCGTCGAGCTTGCCGACGTCGTGCAGCAGCGCGGCGGCGAGCCACCGGTCGTCGCCGGCGTGGTCCGTACCGCGGAGCGCGCGGTCGACGCGACGGGCGACTGCGATCGAGTGCCGCCGGTCGTGGTTCGGCATGCGGGACCAGAGCGCGTACGGATCGGGGCCGAGGGTGCGTCGCGCCCACGCGTCGTCCTCGGTCGAAGGGGCCCGGCGCGACAGGGACCCGAAGAAGCGTCGGACGAGATGGACCGCGCGCTTCACCGGACGACGAAGTCGTAGAGCGCGTCGTAGAACGGGGTGATGATCGTGCTGATCACGCCGGTGAAGAAGACGAGCACGAAGAGGAGCGCCAGCCCGTAGGGGCGGAAGCGGTACCACTGCGGCAGCCACCGTTCGGGAAGGAGGCGCTCCACGAGGGCGGACCCGTCGAGCGGCGGGATCGGGAGCAGGTTGAACAGCCCGAGCAGCAGGTTGACGAGCGCGAAGTAGAAGACGACCTCCAGGAGCAGGTCGCCGGTCGTGTCGTCGAAGGTTCCGCCGAGACCCCGCCCCTGGCTGAACATCCAGCGCGCGACGAGCGCGGCCGTGATCATCAGCAGGAAGTTCGTGATGGGGCCCGCGAGGCTCACGAGCACCATGTCGCGCCGCGGCCGGCGCAAGCGTGCCGGGTCGACCGGGACGGGCTTGGCGTACCCGATGACCGGCAGACCGGCGAGGGCCCCGAGGGCGGGCAGCACGATGGAGCCGAAGGGATCGACGTGCGGCACCGGGTTGAGGGTCAGGCGACCGGCACGCTTCGCCGTGTCGTCACCGCACCACAGCGCGGCGACCCCGTGGCTGATCTCGTGGAGGATCACCGCCACCACGAGGCAGCCGAAGAGGATGACCGCCTCTCTCAGGGGCACGGGTCAGAGTCTGACCGCGGGCAGATCCGTCGCGTCAGCGGGCCTTCGATGCGCAGGTGATGCAGAGCCGGGCCGCAGGCTTCGCCTCGAGCCGCGCCTGCGCGATCTCGTTGCCGCACGACTCGCATCGTCCGTAGGTGCCGTCCTCGAGCTTCGCGAGGGCGTCCTCGACCTCCTGCAGGCTGTCCGTGAGCGTGCCCGCGAGGGCGTCGAGCTCCCCACGCTCGGCGGTCACCTGGCTCGAGTCGGCGAAGCCGCCGTCGAACGAGAGCGAGGCGTCCGAGCCCGCGCCCAGCTCGCGCAAGCGGGTGCGCAGGCGCTCGCGCTCCTCCTCGAGCTGGACGCGCAGCACCGAGGTGTCCGGGACGACCATGCCTCCATGGTACCGCCCGTCCCGGCGGATCCGACCGGGGAATCGGGCATCTGACGTCTCGTCAGAGCAGGTGACACGGCGACTCAGGCGCCGCGCGCCCGCGCCCGCGGGTGCGCGGCGTCGTACACGGCCCGCAGCCTCGCCGCCGAGACCAACGTGTAGACCTGGGTCGTCGAGACGCTCGCGTGGCCGAGCACCTCCTGGACGACACGGATGTCGGCGCCGTGGTCGATGAGGTGCGTGGCGCAGGAGTGACGGAGCACGTGCGGGTGGACGCGGTCACCGAGCCCCGCTCGTCGCCCGGCTTCGCGCACGATCCCCCAACAGCCCTGGCGAGTGAGCCGCGCGCCGCGCGCGTTGAGGAACACCGCGTCCCCGGCTCGCCGGGCGCGCGCGCCGCTGCCGACGAGCTCGGGGCGGCCTCGGGTCAGGTACGTGTGCAGCGCGCGCTCGGCGGCGCCGCCGAACGGGACGATTCGCTCCTTCGCCCCCTTGCCCAGCACCCGCAGGAGACCGGCGCCGAGATCCAGATCGGCCCGGTCGAGACCGACGAGCTCGGTGATGCGGATCCCGCTCGCGTAGAGCGTCTCCAGGATCGCCCGGTCGCGCAGGCCACGCGGTCCGTCGTCCACCACGGCGGTGAGGAGCGCCTCCACCTCGGTCTCCGTCATCGCCTTCGGGATGCCCGCGGGCACGCGCGGGGCACGGACGTCGTCCGTCGGATCGACCGTCGCGTTCCCCTCGTCCACGCAGAAGCGGTGGAACGACCGGACGGAGACGAGCGCGCGCGCGACGCTCGCCGCGGCAGCGGGCCGGTCGTCGGCGTCACGGGCGGCCGCTCGCTGGCGGACGAACTCGCGCACGCAGCCCTCGTCCACCTCGCGGGGATCGTGGATGCCCCGTGCACGGAGGAAGGCCGCGTACTCGGCCAGATCGCGTGCGTACGCCGCGAGCGTGTTCGGTCGAAGGCCGCGCTCGGCCGCCAGCCACGTCGCGTGCTCGGAGAGCTGCTCCTCCAGGGCGTCCGACGCGACCGCGGGCATTCAGCGATCTGCGTCTCGGGGCGCGTCGACGAGCTGCCGCGCGAGGAGCACACCGACGATCGTCGTGGCATCGACGAGGTCGCGGCGAGCGATCAGGTCGTCGACCTCGGCGAGCGGGAATCGCTCGACGGTCATCGCTGCCTCCTCCGCGGTCGCCGCGTACGTGCTCGCAAGGGGTGTCAGGTCGAGCGCCGCGTAGATGTACGCGTATTCGTCGCAGAAGCCGGGAGACGTGAAGGCCTCGGCGAGGAGGACCATGCGGCCGGCACGGTGACCGACCTCTTCCTCGAGCTCACGGCGACCCGTCTCCTCGGGCGGCTCGCCGTGCACGTCGCGCTTCCCGGCGGGTGCCTCGAGGATGTCGCGGCCCGCCGCGGCCCGGTACTGACGGACGAGCAGCACGTCACCGTCGTCGGTGATCGGGACGACCGTGACCGCGCCGGGATGCCGCACGATCGTCCGCGTGAACGTGTCGCCGTCGTCGCTCTCGATGGTCGCCTCGACGAGCTCGAGGAAGGTGCTGCGCACTCGCGTCGCCGTGTCGACGACGCGGAAGCCGGTCATGACCGGACCGGTGGCACCAGCTTCGGCGTGAGCGTTTCGGTCATGGTGAGTCCCGTGTCGATCGGCAGGCGAGGCGCGCGCCCCTCGGCGCGGTCGGCGGCGGCTCGCACGAACGCGGCGAACAACGGGTGCGGGCGGTCGGGCCGGCTCTTGAACTCCGGGTGTGCCTGCGTCGCGACGAAGAACGGGTGGACCGCGCGCGGGAGCTCGATGAACTCCACGAGGCGCTCGTCGGGCGACGTGCCCGAGCACCGGAGCCCCCCGTCCTCGAGGCGCCTGCGGTAGCGGTTGTTCACCTCGTACCGGTGGCGGTGCCGTTCGTACACGACGTCCTCGCCGTACGCGTCGTGCACGACGGTGCCCGGCGCCAGCTTTGCCGGGTACGCGCCGAGTCGCATCGTGCCGCCCATGTCGATGACGTCGCGCTGCTCGTCCATGAGGTCGATCACGGGGTGCTCGCTGTGCGGCTCGAACTCGCTCGAATCCGCACCCGTGAGACCACAGGCGTCGCGCGCGAACTCGATCACCGCGCAGTGCAGGCCGAGGCAGAGCCCGAGGAAGGGGACGCCGTTGGCGCGGGCATAGCCCGCGGCGGCGATCTTGCCCTCGATCCCTCGGATCCCGAAGCCGCCCGGGATCACGACTCCGTCGAGGTCGCGCAACCGCCCCTCTGCGAGGAGGCCCTCGGCGTCGTCGGAGGCGATCCAGTCGATCTCGACCCGGGCGCCGCATGCGTAGCCGCCGTGGCGGAGGGCCTCGACGACGGAGAGGTAGGCGTCGGGCAGCAAGATGTACTTGCCCACGAGCCCGATGCGCACGGTGTGGTCGGCGCCGTCGACCCGGTCGACGAGCGCTCGCCACTCCGTGAGATCCGGCGCGTGGTCGTCGAGCTGGAGCACACGGCAGACGTAGTCGTCGAGCCCCTCGTCGTGGAGCACGAGCGGGATCTCGTAGAGGTGGTCGGCGTCGACCGCCGAGACGATCCCCTGCTCGGGCACGTCGCAGAGCTGGGAGATCTTCTCCTTCAGCCG
The DNA here is from genome assembly GCA_036559825.1 of Acidimicrobiia bacterium. GTDB lineage: Bacteria > Actinomycetota > Acidimicrobiia > IMCC26256 > PALSA-555 > DATBSK01. Next base: position 14,732 of record DATBSK010000122.1, read on the forward strand.
CGTCGGGATCGGGCGGTCCGAGCGGCACACGATCGCATCGGGCTGGATGCCGCGGCTGCGGAGCTCGGTGACCGAGTGCTGCGTGGGCTTCGTCTTCTGCTCGCCGGACGGCCCGATGAAGGGCACGAGGGTGACGTGGACGTAGAAGACGTTCTCGCGCCCGACGTCCTTGCGGAACTGCCGGATCGCCTCGAGATACGGCAGGATCTCGATGTCGCCGACCGTGCCCCCGACCTCGGTGATGACCACGTCGACGTCCTCGTCCGCGAGCCGGACGATGCGATCCTTGATCTCGTCGGTGATGTGCGGGATCACCTGCACGGTCTGCCCGAGGTAGGCGCCGCGGCGCTCCTTGGCGAGCACCTCCTGATAGATCGACCCCGTCGTCGCATTCGACTTCTTCGAGAGCGGCACGTCCACGAAGCGCTCGTAGTGCCCGAGGTCGAGATCGGTCTCCCCGCCGTCGTCGGTGACGAACACCTCGCCGTGCTGGAAGGGGTTCATCGTGCCCGGGTCGACGTTGATGTACGGGTCGAGCTTCTGGAGCGTGACGCGCAGGCCCCGGGACTTGAGGAGGCGACCGAGGGACGCGGCGGTGAGACCCTTCCCGAGGCTGGACACCACGCCGCCCGTCACGAAGATGTGCTTGGCCACGGGCGGCGAACATACCACCACCGGTTGCCGGCTCGGGTGATCGTCGGCGCGTGCGCGCCGCGCGCGCGGCGGCGACCGCGAGCGGCGCCGGTAACGTGCGCCGGCGTGACGACCGTCGCTTCCAGCGTCGCGGCGCCACCGGGCGCGCGGCGCGGCTGGCGACGTGACGCGTTGCTCCTCGCGTTCGGCTCGATCCTGCTCCGCCTGCCTGCGCTGCTCGCGCCCCGGCACCTCACCTTCGACGACGGTCAGTACGGGACCGTCGTGCTCGGGCTCCGGGACGGCGACCTCCCGTTCCGCGACCTCTTCTCCTCGCAGGGCCCGCTGTACTACCCGCTGCTCGGCCTCGCCGACCTGGTGGGGCTGCGCACCCTCGACGGGCCGCGCGTGCTGCCGGTGGCCGCGGGCGCGGTCGCGGCTGTCGCCACGTATGCGATCGCTCGCCACCTCACCGGGCGTGGCGAGGCCTTCCTCGCGGGCGCGCTCGTGGCGACGAGCGGATCGATCCTCTTCGTCACCGGTCCCCTGAGCGGTGACGGACCCGCGCTCGCGCTCGCCCTGAGCGCGGTCGCGCTGGCGTGCAGCGCGCGGGCGCGGCCGGCGACCTGGCGCTTCGTCGTCACCGGAGCCCTGATGGGGGCGGCGCTCTGCGTGAAGCTCCTCGTGCTCCCCGCCGTCATCCCGATCGCCGTCCTGTGGCTCCGCGGGCCGCCACGGCGCGCCCGCGGCACCACGGTCGCCGTCGTGACCGCCGTCGGCGTCGGCCTGGCGAGCGCCCTGCCCTGGGGCATCGATCGCGTCTGGGACCAGTCCATCGCCTACCACCGTGACTCGGAGCGGCTGCGGAGCTACGGCGGGAACGCGTGGACGCTGGTCGAGACGCTCGCCGAGCGAGATCCCTTCGTCCTCGCCGCCGCGGCGGCCGCTGCGATCACGGCGCTCGTCGTCGTGTGGCGCGTCCGCCGCGGCGACCCCGTGGCTCCCCCACCGGCCGGCGGCGATCTCGATCGGCGCACCGCGCTCTGGGTCCTGGTGCCGTGGCTGGTGGCACAGGCCGTCTTCCTGGTGGCCGAGCCCGCGATGTGGCGGCCGCACGTGAGTCAGATCGTCGCTCCCCTCGCGCTGCTCTCGGTGCTGCGGCCCGCGCCGTGGAGGGTCCTCGCGGTCGCCGGGATCGTCCTCGTCCCCTGGTGGGCGTCGAACGCACGGCCCGTGCTGTGGCCCGACCACTACTCACGGAGCGAGTCCGCGGTGGTCGCCCGGCTGCGCGAGCTCCCGGACGGCGCGTGGGTGATCAGCGACGATCCTGGCTTCGCGTGGCGCGCCGGGCACCGCGTGCCGGGACAGTTCGTGGACGTGTCGATGAAGCGCTTCCAGCAACGCGCGATCACCCTCGCGGACGTCAGCGACGCCGCGAGCGACCCTCGGGTGTGCGCGGTCGTCGTGTGGTCGCGTGACCGGCTCGGCAGCCTGGCCGCGCTCCCCGAGCGTCTCGGGCGTCTGGGGTATGCCAGGGTCGCGACCTACCCGGGTCCGACCGCGCGCAGCCTCTACGAACGATCACCTTGCTCGAAGTCACGGCGCTCGGGGAGCTGACCCAACCGGTCGAGCCACCGCAGCGGCGCGACGCGCTCGATGATGCTCGAGAACGAGACGAGCTCCGCCGCGACGTTGGCGACCACGAGGACGATGAGCGCAGTGATCCGTGTGACCTCGCCGCGCCCCAGGACCACGCCGAGGCCCAGGATCGCGCCGACGACGTTGGCGCCCGCGTCGCCGAGCATGAGGCGCTCGCGCAGGTCGTCCGGGAGCAGCCCGAACGCCGCGCCCATCGCCGGCGCGATCGCGATGCCGACGAACCCGTCCCCGAGCACGATCGCGAGGGGAACGTACGCGATCGCGGCTGCCTTGAGCGTGCGGCCGGGCGCGCGGTCGAGCAGGTTGCCGAGGTTCGCGGCCAGGGCGATGAGCACCGCATCGACCAGGATCCGGCGACCGTGCGCGAACCCAGGGGTCGCCACCAGCACCACCGCCACCGCCGCGCCGCCGAACAGCTTCAGGAACCCGGTCGTGATCTCGCCCCGCAGGAGCGCCCGCACGTGCCCGCGGAACCCGCGACGCGTCCCGTCACCGAGCAGGTCGTCGATGAGCCCGAGCAGCCCGAACGCCATGACCGCGAAGAGCACCTCGCTTCGCTCGATGGTCAGATCCGTCGACTCGCCGACGCCCAGGGCGCCGAGCCCCGCCCGACCCGCTTCGACCACGAGCACGGCGAGCACCACGAGGATGCCCCCGCCGGTCGGGATGAGGTGGCCGCGGTAGTTCGGCC
>DATBSK010000123.1:0-14073 GCA_036559825.1 Acidimicrobiia bacterium
CCCACGTCGTGATCACGTTCCAGCAAGGCGGCCAGCTCCGGTTCATCGATCCGCGCACCTTCGGCGAGATGTTCGTCACCGAGAGCGACGCGCTCGCGAAGGTGAGCGAGCTCTCCCACCTCGGGCTCGACCCGCTCGACGCACCGATGTCGTGGGAGCTCTTCGGGAACCTCATCTCGCAGAAGCACGCGAAGCTCAAGCCGATGCTCATGGACCAGAAGTTCGTCGCCGGGATCGGCAACATCTACAGCGACGAGATCCTGTGGGGCGCCGGCTTGCGGTGGGACCGGATGAGCGACTCGCTCTCCGCCCAGGAGGTGCGCCGGCTCTACCGCTCGATGGTGGAGACGCTCCAGGAGGCGGTGAAGCACCGCGGGTCGTCGCTCGCCGACGAGCAGTACGTCGACCTCTTCGGCAAGCCGGGCGAGTTCCAGCTCCACCACAAGGTGTACGCCCGGGAGGGCGAGGCGTGCCGGCGCTGCCGGCAGCCGATCGCGCGCGAGCGCGTCGGCGGCCGGTCGACCTTCTACTGCCCGGCCTGCCAGGTGTGACCCGGGGGGCTCCTCTTCCACCGCGTCGCTCGCGGCGCCGGACGATACGCCCGACGCGGGCGCTCGCTCGGAGGGTCCGCCGCCGCGTCCTCGTGTCGGGGCGGGTCCAGGGCGTCTTCTTCCGCGACGGCTGCGCGCGCGAGGCGCGTACCCGTGGCGTCGACGGGTGGGTCCGGAACCTGCCTGAGGGGCGCGTCGAGGCCGCGTTCGAAGGAGCGGCCGTCGAGGTCGACGCGCTGGTGGAGTGGTGCCGGCGCGGCCCGCCCCGTGCCGTCGTGCGCGGGCTCGAGGTGGTCGAGGAGCTCCCGACCGGGGAGCCCGGATTCGTCGTCCGCTGACCGCCCGGCGCCGCGCGATCGTGGCGTGACCTGCCCGGACGCGGCCTCCGCGGCGTCGTCGCGAGGCGTCGCTACGATCCGGGCGCAGGGGCCGACGACCGGAAGAGGAGCGCCGACCGCGTGTTCCTGAAGTCGCTGACGCTGAGGGGCTTCAAGTCGTTCGCCGACAAGACGGTGCTCGACTTCGAGCCCGGCGTGACCGTGGTCGTCGGCCCGAACGGCTCGGGGAAGTCGAACCTCGTCGACGCGGTCGCATGGGTGCTTGGCGCACAGGGGCCGCGCACGCTGCGAGGCGGGAAGATGGACGACGTCATCTTCGCGGGCACTCCCGACCGGCCTGCGCTCGGGCGCGCCGAGGTCTCGCTCACGATCGACAACACGGCGCACCTGCTGCCGATCGAGTTCTCGGAGGTGACGATCAGCCGGACGCTCTTCCGGACGAGCGGCGAGTCGGAGTACCAGCTGAACAGCGTCTCGTGCCGCCTGCTCGACATCCAGGAGCTCCTGTCCGACTCGGGCATCGGCCGGGAGCAGCACGTCATCGTCGGCCAGGGCCAGCTCGACACGATCCTGAACGCCTCGCCCTCGCAGCGCCGTGCGATCGTCGAAGAGGCCGCGGGCATCCTCAAGTACCGCAAGCGCAAGGAGCGCGCCGAGCGGCGGCTCCTCACGACGGAGGGCAACCTCCTCCGCCTCACCGACCTCCTGCGCGAGGTGCGGCGCCAGCTGGCGCCGCTGCAACGCCAGGCGGAGGCCGCGCAGCGGCACGGGACCGTCATCGACGAGCTGCGTGCGATCCGCCTCCACCTCGCCGGCCACCACATCGCCGGGCTCCAGACGCGGCTGGCGCGCCTGCACGACGAGCACGCCGAGCTCGAACGCCGCGAGTCAGAGGTGCGCGGGCGCCTCCGCTCCCTCGACGACGCGGTCATCGACGCCGAGCGCTCGCTGACGGTGCTCGGTGCCGACGGCCTCGCCGACTGGATGGTGCGCGTCGAGGCGTTGCGCGAGCGCGGTCGCGGCCTCGCCGCTCTCCTCGACGAGAAGCGCCGGGGTGTCGAGCGCGAGCTCGCCGCGGCCGCGGACGAAGGTGTCGTGGAAACCCTCGTCGCCGACGCGGTCGCGCTCCGCAACCAGGTGACCACGCTCGATGCCGAGACCGACGCGCTCACGCTTCCCGGTACCGACGTCCTCCTGGTCGTCGAAGCCGCCGAGGCCGCACTCGCGGCTGCGGAGCAGCGATGGCGGTCCGCCGAGGGTGATGCGGCGCGCGCGCGTGCACACGCCGACGCGGTCGAGCACCAGCTGGTCACGGCGCGCACCGACGCGGCCGCGGGCCAGCTCGACGACGTCGACGGTGTCGTCGGACCGCTCGTCGACCACCTCGAGATCGAGCCCGGGGCCGAGGCCGCGGTCGCGGCGGCGCTCGGCGACGCCATGCGGGCCGTCGTCGTGCGCGGCGACGTCGCCGCACGCCGCGCGGTCGAACGGGTTCGTGGCGGCGACGCGCACGCGTTGCTGCTCGTCATCGACGCCGATCTGCCCGCGCCCGCCACGCACGCGGCGCGCCCCGGTGTGCGGCCCGTCGTCGAGGTCGTCCACGCGCGCGCCCCGGGGCTCGATGCTGTGCTCGGCCACCTGCTCGCCGGCGCGATGCTCGTCCACGACTGGCGCGCTGCGCTCGATCTCGTGCTCGCCGAGCCCGGGGTCGTCGCCGTCACGCCCGACGGCGATCGGCTCGGCGGCGTCGGGCCGTGGCGGTTGGGTGGGAGCGCCGGCTCCGCGGTCACCCAGGCCGCGCTCGACGAGGCGCTCGACCGCGCCACCACCGCCGAGGTGACGCGTGCAGAGGCGGAGCGCACGGTCGAGAGCGCCCGAGCCGCGCTCGGCGCCGCGCGCGCGGCCGAGGTACGACGGGCCGCCGCAGAGGAGCGCCGCGCGGTCCTCGCCGCGCGGCTCGCGGAGGTCGAGTCGCGCCTCGAGACCCGCGATCCGGTCGCACAGGCGACCGCGGAGCAGCACCGAGTGCAGCTGCTCGAACGCGACGCGCGGTATGCCGCGCTCGCTCGGCGGCTCGCCGACCACCGCCATGCGGTCGACGCGCTGCACGACCGGCTGCGCCAACGCCGTCAGCGCGAGGCCGAGGCCGCGCGGGCGTCGGCCGATCAGCTCGACGTCCTCCGCACCGAGCGCGCCGACCTCGAGCGTGGCCTGCTCGAGACACGCGAGGGGGTGTCGCGCGTCGAGATCGGCGACGCGGAGTCGCGCGTCAAGCTCGAGACCGCGATTGATGCGCTCCGCGCGGAGTTCGACGTCGAGCCCGCCGCCGCGCTGGACGCCCCGAAGCCCGAGGTCCCGGAGGGGACGACGCTCGCCGGTCGTGCCCGGGAGCTCGAGCGTGACCTGCGGCTCATGGGTCCGATCAACCCGCTGGCGCTGGAGGAGCACCGTGCGCTCCAGGAGCGCGCCGAGTTCCTCCAGTCCCAGCTCGACGACGTCCGCGACAGCCGCCGAGAGCTGAACCGCGTCATCAAGGCCGTCGACAAGGAGATCGTCAAGGTCTTCGAGCAGGCGTTCACGGACGTCGCGGATCACTTCGTGTCGCTGTTCTCGACCCTCTTCCCGGGTGGCGTGGGGCGCCTGTCGCTGCTCGACCCGGACGACATGCTCGAGACCGGGATCGAGATCGAGGCTCGCCCGTCGGGGAAGAACGTCCGCCGGCTCTCGCTGCTCTCGGGCGGCGAGCGCTCCCTGACCGCACTCGCGTACCTGTTCGCGGTGTTCCGCGCCCGGCCGTCGCCGTTCTACCTCCTCGACGAGGTCGAGGCGGCGCTCGACGACGTCAACCTCCACCGCTTCCTCGATCTCGTGCACGAGTTCCGCGACGAGGCCCAGCTCGTCGTCGTGACGCACCAGAAGCGCACGATGGAGGCCGGCGACATCCTCTACGGCGTGTCGATGCCGCCCGGCGGCTCGACGCGCGTGGTCAGCCAGCGCGCCGCCGACGTGACCGGCTAGCCGCTAGGCCGACAGGGTGCTCGCGCACGCGCTGTACCTCCAGACCGCTCGCGAGCAGGCGGCGGTGTGCGGGCCGCGCGGTGACCGGGCGTGGCTGTGCACGACCGTGTACCGCATCACGGGCAACCAGGACGCCGCCGAGATTGCCGACGCCCTGGCGAAGCCCTTGCGCATCCTGCTCGTGCTCCTGCTCGCCTGGCTCGTGGCCCGGGTGCTCCGGCGCGTCGTCTCCCGCACGGCCCGGCGTCTCCGCGATGCGCCGCGCGTGGGCGCGCTCCGCGAGATCGCCGCCGACCCCGGCGTGCTCGACGACCTCGCACGGCGCCGCCACGCGCAGCGCGTCGACACGCTCGCGTCCGTCCTCCGCAACGTCGTGAGCATCCTCGTCTGGCTCGTGGCGGCGCTCGTGATCCTCTCGGATCTGGGGGTCGACATGGCGCCCCTGCTCGCGAGCGCCGGGGTCGCGACCGTCGTGATCGGCTTCGGCGCACAGCAGGTGGTGCGTGACTACCTGTCGGGTCTCTTCATGCTCATGGAGGACCAGTACGGCGTCGGTGACGTCGTCGACGTCGGCGACGCGGTCGGGACGGTCGAGCTCGTGAGCCTCCGTGTGACGCGCCTCCGCGACGTCGAGGGCGTCGTGTGGTGGGTGCCGAACGGCCAGATGACACGGGTCGGCAACAAGTCGCAGCAGTGGTCGCGCGCCCTCCTCGACATCGCTGTCGCACCCGACACGGACATCGGCCAGGCGACCGAGGTGATCCAGGACACCGCGGACGACATGTGGGCGGACGACGAGTGGAGGGACCGCCTGCTCGACCATCCGGAGGTGTGGGGCGTCGAGGACATCGGCATCGGGGGGATCCTGATCCGGCTCGTCGTCAAGACGGTGCCGAACGCGCAGTGGGAGGTGTCGCGCGAGCTCCGCGCGCGGCTGAAGCGCGCGTTCGACGCGGTCGGGATCCACCTCCCGGTGCAGCAGCAGCGCATCACCTACGAGATGGGCGCGCCACCGCCGCCCGACGCTGCGGGAGCCCCGACCGACGACCGGTAGGCTCGAAGATCCCGATGATGGACGCGACCGAGACGGTCATCCTGGTGTCGATCTTCCTCGTCGCGGGCGCGCTGATCGCGCTCCCGCGGCTGCTCGCCCGGCGCGACACGCGTCGCGATGCCGGCGGCGACACACGAGCTGGATGAGACTCAGGAAGGCGCCGCGGGCGTCAGCAGCAGAGCGAGCGCCCGCGGGCAGGCGTCGGGGGGCTTCGCCGCCCGACGCCGGTGGAGACGGAGCTCGCGGAGTCGACCGGGATGCGGCGTATCCCCGCCCGCAGCGAGCGACGCCGTGGAGATGAAGCTCCGCGGGCGTCTGAAGCGCTCGCGTGCGCCGTTCGCGGGCATGCGCGCGCGGATGCGGGCCCGCCGGCTCGACGACGAGGTCTGGGACGAGCTGGAGGAGACCCTCCTGCTCGCGGACACGGGCCTCGACACCGCCACGACGCTCGTCGACGCGGTGAAGGCGCGCGCGGTGGCAGAGGGGGTCGACGACGGTGATGCCGTCCCCGAGCTGCTCGAGCGCGAGATCACAGCCGCCCTCGAGGCCACGCACGCCGACCGGGCGCTCGACCTCGAGGCCGGACGCCCGAACGTCTGGCTGCTCGTCGGCGTGAACGGGTCGGGCAAGACGACGACGGCGGCGAAGCTCGCCACGCAGGCCCTCGCCGACGGTCACTCGGTGCTCCTCGCCGCGGCCGACACGTTCCGCGCGGCCGCGGCCGATCAGCTCGAGGCGTGGGGCGATCGCCTGGGTGTCGAGGTGATCCGGGGTCAGGAGGGCGGCGATCCCGGCGCGGTCGCGTTCGACGCCGTGCAGGCCGCTGGCGCGCGCGGCATCGACCTCGTCCTCGTCGACACAGCTGGGCGACTGCACACGAAGGTCAACCTCATGGCGGAGCTCGAGAAGGTGCGGCGCGTGGTCGAGCGCACACCGGACGTGCTACGCGAGGTGCTGCTCGTGCTCGACGCCACGACGGGCCAGAACGGGCTCGCGCAGGCGCGGGAGTTCACCGACGCGATCGGCGTCACCGGTGTCGTGCTCACGAAGCTCGATGGGAGCGCGAAGGGCGGCGTCGTCATGGCGATCGAGCGCACGCTCGGGGTGCCCGTGAAGCTCGTCGGCGTCGGCGAGTCCGCCGACGACCTCGTCGCGTTCGACCCCGACGAGTTCGCGGCCGCGCTCGTCGGGCGCGACGGCGACGACGGAGCAACCTGATGTTCGAGGCGCTCTCGGACCGCTTCGACGGGATCTTCAAGCGGCTGCGCGGTCGCGGGAAGCTCACGCCCGCGGACGTCGACGAGGTCGCGCGCGAGATCCGGCTCGCCCTGCTCGAGGCGGACGTGAACGTGCGCGTCGTCAAGCAGGTGATCGCCCGGATCAAGGAGCGCGCGGTCGGCGCCGACGTCGCTCAGAGCCTCAACCCCGGCCAGCAGGTGATCAAGATCGTGCACGAGGAGCTCGTCACCGCGTTGGGTGGGACGGCGGGCCGGCTGCACACGGCCTCGAAGCCGCCGACGGTGATCGTGCTCGCAGGGCTCCAGGGGTCGGGCAAGACGACCGTCGCCGCGAAGCTCGCGCGCCTGCTCGAGCACGACCAGGGCAAGCGCGTGCTGCTCGTGGGCGCGGATCTGCAGCGGCCCGCCGCCGTCGACCAGCTCCGCGTGCTCGGCGAGCGCGTCGGCGTACCCGTGTTCAGCGAGCCGACCGATCCCGTGTCCGTCGCGCGCACCGCTGTCGCTGAAGCGGAGCGCACCGGTCGCACGACCGTCATCGTCGACACGGCCGGCCGGCTCCAGATCGACGATGCGCTCATGACCGAGCTCGCGGCGGTGACCGACGCGGTCACACCCGACGACGTGCTCCTGGTCGTCGACGCGATGACCGGTCAGGAGGCGGTCGCGGTCGCGGAGTCGTTCGCGGGAACGGTCCCCCTGAGCGGCGTCGTGCTCACGAAGCTCGATGGCGACGCACGCGGCGGCGCGGCCCTCTCGGTGAAGGAGGTCACCGGCGTCCCGATCCTGTTCGCGGGCGTCGGCGAGAAGCTCGAGGATCTCGAGGTCTTCCACCCCGATCGGATGGCCAGCCGCATCCTCGGGATGGGCGACGTCCTCACGCTCATCGAGAAGGCCGAGGCGGCGTTCGACGCCGACGAGGCCGCGAAGGCGCAGGAGCGCCTGCTCGAGGGGCGCTTCACGCTCGAGGACTTCCTCGACCAGATGCGCCAGATGCGCAAGATGGGGCCACTGTCGAGCATCGTCGGGATGCTGCCGGGCGTGCCGAAGGAGATGCGCAACGCCGAGATCGACGACGGCGAGCTGTCGCGCGTCGAGGCGATCATCTGCTCGATGACGCCGGCGGAGCGACGCGATCCCGCGGTCATCAACGGCTCGCGCCGGTCCCGCATCGCCGCAGGGAGTGGCACGACGACCGCCCAGGTCAACGCGCTGCTGAAGCAGTTCAAGATGGTGCAGCAGATGATGCGCTCGCTCACCAAGCCCGGGAAGAAGGGCAAGCGCGGGCGGCGCATGCAGCTGCCGCCGGGGATGACACCCGATCAGCTCGGCGCCATGCCCGGAATGCCGGGGCTGCCGCCCGTTCGATAGCCTGGAGGGTTCCGCCAGTCACGAAGTGAGGAACGCTCGCCGTGTCCGTGAAGATCCGCCTCATGCGCGTGGGGAAGAAGAAGCAGCCGACCTACCGCGTCGTCGTCGCCGACGAGCGCAGCCCGCGCGATGGCCGCATCATCGAGACCATCGGGCACTACGGCCCGCGCCAGGACCCGTCGGTCATCGAGATCGACGGCGACCGCGCGCTCGACTGGCTGCGCAAGGGCGCGCAGCCGTCCGAGGCGGTCCAGAAGCTCCTCACGGTGTCGGGGGTCTGGGCGACGTACGAGTCGGAGCGGTCGTCGCCGATCGTCACCAAGCTGAACCGGCGCGGCTACGTCACCGGCAAGGTGACCACCACGAAGGGCAAGAAGAAGCCGGAGCCCGAGGCGCCCGCCGCGCCGCCCGCCGAGGCACCCGCGGAGGCCGAAGCCGAGCCCGCGGACGCGCCGGCTGCCGATGATGCGGCGCGAGCGACCGCAGCGGACGTTCCGTCCGACGCCGCGAGCGACACCGTGGAGGAGGAACCCGCAGCCGAGGAGCCGGCGGTCGAGGAGCCGGCGGCCGAGGAGTCGACGTGAGCAACGAGGCTCCCGACTTCGACGAGGGCATCGAGGACGACGACTTCGAGGACGAGGTCGCGGCGCCGGGCAACCGCATCGACGAGGGCGACGTCGTCGACGAGGTCGGCGCGGACGGCAACCGGATCCTCGGGGGTCGGGCCAGGGCCGTGGTGGAGCACGTGACACGTGCGCTCGCCGATGAGCCCGACATGATCGAGGTCGACCTCCAGGAGAAGGGCCGCGACGAGGTCTTCCTCCTGGTGCACGCGAGCCCCTCCGACATGGGCCGCCTCATCGGGCGGCGCGGCCGCGTGATCCAGGCGATCCGACAGGTGACGCGCGCCGCCGGCGCGATGGAAGGCGTCAAGGCCGGCGTCGACGTCGCGGAGTAGGGCCGCGCGCGCGTGAGCGACGCGCGCCGCCTCGAAGTCGGCCGCATCGGCCGCGCGCACGGGTTGCGCGGTGAGGTGGCGGTGACGTTCTCGACAGATCGTGAAGAGCGCACCGCAGCGGGTGCAGTGCTCGTCGCGATCGACGACCGCGGCGTCGAACGCGCCCTCGTCGTCGCCGCTGCCCGCCCGCATCAGGGGCGCTGGCTCGTCCGGTTCGAGGGCATCGGCGACCGCACCGCGGCCGAGGCGCTGCGCGGCTGCGCGCTTGTCGCGGACGAGCTCCCGGGTCGCGGGGACGAGCTCTGGGTGCACGAGCTGGTCGGGGCCGAGGTCGTCGACGCCGCCGGCGCGGTCCTCGGGCGCGTCACCGCGGTCGAGGCGAACCCGGCGCACGACCTGCTCGTGCTCGAGAGCGGCGCGCTCGTGCCGGTGACGTTCGTCGTGCGCAGCGACATCGATCGCGTCGTGGTCGACCTGCCCGAAGGACTGCTCGAGCTATGAGTCGGAGCGGAGCCGTGCTCGGAGAGCGGGACGGCGGAGCGGAGACGCCGGAGAGATGAGTCGGAGCGGAGCGGAGACGCCGGCGAGATGAGGATCGACGTCTTCACGATCTTCCCCGAGTACCTCGAGGCGCCGTTGGGGCTCTCGGTGCTCGGCCGGGCGCGCGAGGCCGGCCTCCTCGACGTGCGCTTGCACGACCCGCGCGACCACGCCACCGACCGGCACCGGACCGTCGACGACACGCCGATGGGCGGCGGCGCCGGCATGGTGATGATGCCGGAGCCGCTCTTCGCCGCGGTCGAGGCCGTCTCACCGCCCCGGCCGCTCTTCCTGCTCGCTCCAGGCGGGCGGCGCCTCGATCACGCGCTCGCCGCGGAGCTCGCGGCCGGTGCGGGCTTCTCGATGCTCTGCGGCCGCTACGAGGGCGTCGATCAGCGGGTCGCCGACCATCTCTGCGACGGCGAGCTCTCGATCGGCGACTACGTCCTCGCGGGCGGCGAGGCCGCCGCGCTCGTGGTCATCGAGGCCGTGGCGCGCCTCGTCCCGGGCGTCGTCGGCAACGACGCCTCCACCGGCGACGAGTCGTTCTCGGGGACGTTCCTCGAGTACCCGCAGTACACGCGGCCGGCCGAGTTCCGCGGCTTGTCCGTGCCGGAGGTGCTGCGGTCCGGTGACCACGGGCGGATCGAGCGGTGGCGGCGGGCGCAGGCGCTGCGGCGGACCCTGGCGCGGCGCCCCGACCTGCTCGCCCACCGCGACCTCACCGCCGAGGAGCGCCGGCTCCTCCGGGAGACCCAGGCGGAGGAGGGCGACGGCTAGCCGGCGGCCGGCGCCTCGAAGGGGAGCGGAGGGCCGCCGCTACCATGGTCTTCCCGCCCCTCCCGTCGTTGGAGCCCATGATGAACGCGACCGATCTCGTCGACCGCGCCGCCCTGCGCGACGACATCCCCGACTTCGGGCCCGGCGACACGCTGAAGGTGCACGTCCGCGTCGTCGAGGGGAACCGCGAGCGGCTGCAGGCGTTCCAGGGTGTCGTCATCCGCCGCAAGGGCAGTGGCGTCCGGGAGACGTTCACCGTTCGGAAGGTCAGCTTCGGCGTCGGCGTCGAGCGCACCTTCCCCGTGCACTCGCCGATCATCGCCCGGCTGGAGGTGGTCTCCCGCGGCGAGGTGCGGCGGGCGAAGCTCTACTACCTGCGGGATCGCGTCGGAAAGTCGGCGAAGATCCGGGAGAAGCGCACCGGCGTCGAGCGGCCTTGACGGTCGACGTCGGAGGAGGCGTCACTCGTGACGCCGACCATTGGAGGCGTTCGCCATGAGCTCCGAGGACCTGGAGCGCTACGAGACCGAGATCGAGCTCCAGCTCTTCCGGGAGTACCGCGACGTGCTCCCGATGTTCCGCTACGTGATCGAGACGGAGCGGCGCTTCTACCTCGCCAACGAGGTCGACCTGTCGGTCGAGCAGCACGACGGGCAGACGTACTTCCGGCTCGAGCTCAGCGACGCCTGGGTCTGGGACATGTATCGCCCCGCCCGCTTCGTCACGAACGTGCGGGTCCTGACATTCCGTGATGTGAACGTGGAGGAGCTCCCGGGCAAGGACCTTTGACGTCGAAGCGGAGCCGTGCTCGGAGAGCGGGACGGCGGAGCGGAGACGCCGAGGAGGTGATCCCGCCCGACCCGCGCCGCGCGCTGGGCACGGACGGTGAGACCCTCGCCGCGTCCTGGTACGAGTCGGCGGGCTACGTCGTGCTCGATCGCAACTGGCGCTGCCGCGACGGTGAGCTCGACCTCGTGGTCGCGGGTCCCGACGTCGTCGTGTTCTGCGAGGTCAAGACGCGACGGGGCGACGGTTTCGGTGTTCCCGCCGAGGCGGTCACGGCGGCGAAGCAGCGCCGGATCCGGGCGCTCGGCGCGCGCTGGCTGCGGGAGCGCGGCGTCCGCGTCCGACACGTGCGGTTCGACGTCGTCGCCGTCCTGGCGCGGCGGGGGAGCCGTCCCGTGATCGACGTGATCAGCGACGCGTTCTGAGACTCCGCTCGGCGCGGTGCCAGCAGCCCGTGTGCCAGTGTCGTCGCTCGTCGGGCTCGCGCGCCGGGACCACGACCTCGTGCCCCTCGCCGGGGCGGATGTCGTGGTCGCACCCGGGGCACCGGTACGTCTTGACCGCCTCGTACGGCTGCACGTGGCGAACCGTGAACGCATCCGGGTCGCCGGTGTCCTCGGGCCAGTCGTGGTCGGGCATCGTGAGGCGCTACGCGAAGAACGCCCAGCCCAGCAACGCGATCACGACGACGATCGCCGCGCCGACGAACACGTAGTCGCTCGTGCGGCGCGTCTGCTGGCGGAACGGGTTGAAGCCCACAGCGGTACGGTACCCAGGTGATCGGACGCAGCGGAGCAGCGGTCAGGTGACCCGGGCGTCAGCAGCGGAGCGAGCGGCCGCGGGCGGGGTATCCCGGCCCGCAGCGAGCGACGCCGTGGAGTCGGATCTGATCGTGAAGCGCGACGACCACGGCGTCGTGACCGCGACGCTCAACCGCCCCGAGAAGAAGAACGCGATCGACGGGGCGCTGTGGCAGGAGCTGATCGACCTGTTCGACGAGGTGGCGGCGTCGCGTGACGACCGGGTGCTCGTGCTCACCGGCGCCGGTGACGCGTTCACGTCGGGCGCCGACCTCACGGGCGCGAGCGCGGTGGACATGGCGAGGGGCGTCGGTGCTGCGCTGCACTCGATGCGCCTCGTCGGGCGGTGCGCGCTCCGCCTCCACGAGCTCCCCAAGCCGACGATCGCGGCGGTGAACGGCATCGCCGTCGGGGCCGGCTGCAACCTCGCCCTCGGCTGTGACCTGATCATCGCGTCCGACGCCGCCCGGTTCTCCGAGATCTTCGTTCGGCGCGGACTCTCGCTCGACTTCGGTGGCTCGTGGGTGCTGCCACGCCTCATCGGCCTGCACAAGGCCAAGGAGCTCGTGTTCCTCGGCGAGACGATCGATGCACGCGAGGCGGAGCGGTACGGGATCGTGAACCGCGTGGTGCCGGCGGCCGACCTCGAGCGTGAGGTCGCCGAGCTCGCGCGGCGGATCGCCGCGCAACCGCCGGTGCAGATCTCCATCAGCAAGAAGCTGCTGAACCAGTCGATGTCGGTCTCGATGAACGAGGCGCTGGAGTTCGAGGACGTCGCGCAGTCGCTCGCCGTCGGCTCTGCCGACACGCGAGAGGCGATGCTCGCGTTCGTCGAGAAGCGCGAGCCGAAGTTCACGGGCGAGTAGCCCGGATCAGCGGGGCCAGATCACGCCCCGGGAACGCTCCACCCAGCCGCTGCGCTCGAGCTCGACCAGACCCATCGCCACACGCGGGGTCG
Source organism: Acidimicrobiia bacterium (assembly GCA_036559825.1). GTDB lineage: Bacteria > Actinomycetota > Acidimicrobiia > IMCC26256 > PALSA-555 > DATBSK01. Next base: position 12,390 of record DATBSK010000123.1, read on the forward strand.
ACAGCGCGGTGCGGCTGGCGAGCTCGTCGGGGCTGGCGCACTCGCCGCCGAGGGCGCGCAGCAGCATCGCGGCGTCGGGCCCCGGTGCGGGACGAGGGGGCGCGGGGACGGTCGTTCGGGCTGCGGCGGGCGACATGCCGAGCGCGACCAGCACGTCACCCCAGTCGACCAGCGGGTGCGCGCCGTCGGCGATGAGGGCGTTCGTGCCGGACGCGGCAGCGTTCCGGCGCGATCCAGGCACGGCGAGCACGGTGCGCCCGTAGTCGAGCGCGAACTGAGCGGTGATCCGCGCGCCACCCCCCGCCGTCGCCTCGACGACGACCACGACATCGGCAAGCGCCGCGATGATGCGATTCCGGACCGGGAACAGCCCGCGGCGCGGGCGCACGCCGAAACCCTGCTCCGTGACGACGAGACCTGCCCGGCGCACCCGTTCGCTCAGGACCGCGTGGCGCCGTGGGTACGTCACGTCGAGACCCGTGGCGACGACACCGATCGCGCCGCCCCCGGCGGCGAGCACGCCCTCGTGAGCAGCGCCGTCGATGCCGATGGCAAGCCCGCTGACCACGGTGATCCCCGCCGCGCCGAGGCTCTCGCCGAGCTCGCGCGCGTCGGCGATCCCGTGCGGCGTCGCGGCGCGGGTGCCGACGACGGCGACGCGAGGTGCGGCCACGACGTCGGGGCTCGATCCCTCGGCGAGCAGCACCGAGGGTCGATCCGGCACGTCGTCGACGATCGGATAGTCGCTGTCGCCGTCGATCCACACGAGCGTGCCCCGCCGCTCCAGCACGCGTGCCACGACGGTCGGGTCGGCGAGATCGCGCCATCGGCGCGCCAGCGCCCGCGCCGAGCCGAACTGGTCAGGGCCACCGCGCGGCAGCGCGGGCATCGCGCGCCCCTCGCGGACGAGCTGGAGTGCCGCGCAGGGGCGCCCCGCCGCGGCGAGGAGCCCGCGGAGCCGGGCCGGGGTCATGTCGGGCAGGCATGCGAGCGTCGCCGCCGCGACCTTGTCGGCATCGAGCATCACGGCACGTCCTCTCGGAGGAGCGACGCCATCGCGATGTGCTCCGGCGCGACGTCGGTGACGTCGTCGAGGTCGGCCAGCGTGCGCGCAACTCGTCGGATCCTCGCGCCGCCGCGTCCGGTGAGGCTTCGTGCCTCGCACTCCAGCCGCCACGCTGCGCTCGCGTCGTCTGAGAGCGGCACGAGCATCGAGAGCGCGCCGGCCGGGATGTGCGCGTTGCGACGCCACCGCGTCGCGGCGAGGCGAGCGCGTTGGCGTCCGACCGCCGCCGCGACCCGGGCGCGGACCGCGAAGGACGATTCGCCCGGCTCGTCACCGGGCGTGGGGCGCGTGACCGCGAGCCGCAGGTCGAAGCGGTCGAGGAGCGGCGCCGACAGCCGCCGCCGGTACCGAGCGCGGTCGGCTTCGCCGCACGCGCAGGCGGGCGGCCCGAGCCCGCACGGGCACGGGTTGGTGCACGCGACGAGGAGGAAGTCGGCCGGGAAGCGCAGGGTCAGGGCCTGGCGCGCGATCCAGACGACGCGCTCCTCGAGCGGCTGACGCAGCGCATCGAGCGCGCGCGGCGGGAACTCACCGAGCTCGTCGAGGAACAGCACGCCACGATGTGCGAGCGTGACCTCGCCGGGGCGCGGGCGCGCGCTGCCGCCGCCGACGAGCGCC
>DATBSK010000124.1:0-15952 GCA_036559825.1 Acidimicrobiia bacterium
AGTCGGACGCCGGGATAACACCGCCGCAGACGACGACGATGTCGTCGCCGCCCTGCTTGCGGAGCTGTTCCACGAGCTCGGGTACGAGCGTCTTGTGCCCCGCCGCCTGGCTGCTCACGCCGACGACGTGCACGTCGTTCTCGACGGCGTCGCGCGCCGCCTCCTCGGGCGTCTGGAAGAGCGGCCCGACGTCGACGTCGAAGCCGAGGTCGGCGAACGCGGTCGCGATCACCTTCGCACCGCGGTCGTGGCCGTCCTGACCCATCTTGACGACGAGCATCCGCGGGCGCCGTCCCTCGGACTCGGCGAACGCGTCGACCTGCTCGCGGACACGCCGGTAGGCCTCGTCGCCTTCGTACGCGCCGCCGTACACGCCGGCGATGGTACGGACCTCGGCGCGGTGCCTCGAGAACTCCCGCTCGAGGGCGCTGGAGATCTCACCCACGGTCGCGCGCGCCCGGGTCGCCTCGATCGCGAGCTCGAGCAGGTTGGCGTCACCGCGCGCGCCCTCCCCGAGCCGCTCGAGCGCCGCCCGGCAGCGGTCCTCGTCGCGGGTGGCGCGGACGCGCTCCAGACGGGCGATCTGGGCCTCGCGCACCGCGGTGTTGTCGACCTCCCGGATCGCGATGTGCTGCTCGTCCGAGAGCCGGTACCGGTTGACGCCGACGATCACCTCTTCGCCCCGGTCGACGCGTGCCTGGCGGCGGGCGGATGCCTCCTCGATCCGCAGCTTCGGCATGCCCGACTCGACCGCCTTCGTCATCCCGCCGAGCGCCTCGACCTCCTCGATGAGCTCCCAGGCGTGTGCGGCGAGGGAGTGCGTGAGCGCCTCGACGTAGTACGAGCCACCGAGCGGGTCGACGACGTGCGGCACGCCGCTCTCCTCGGCGATCACGAGCTGCGTGTTGCGCGCGATGCGCGCCGCGAAGTCGGAGGGCAGCGCGAGCGCCTCGTCGAAGCTGTTGGTGTGCAGGCTCTGCGTGCCGCCGAGCACCGCGGCGAGCGCCTCGAGCGTCGTGCGGACGATGTTGTTGTAGGGGTCCTGCTCGGTGAGCGACACACCCGAGGTCTGGCAGTGCGTCCGCAGCATCAGCGAGCCGGGTGACTTCGGGTCGAAGCGCGACATCACGCGCGACCAGAGCAGCCGCGCGGCACGGAGCTTCGCGATCTCCATGAAGAAGTTCATGCCGATGGCGAAGAAGAAGGACAGCCGACCGGCGAACGCGTCGACGTCGAGCCCGCGTTCGGTCGCGGCGCGCACGTAGTCGAGCCCGTCCGCGATGGTGAACGCGAGCTCTTGGACCGCGGTCGCTCCCGCCTCCTGCATGTGGTAGCCGGAGATCGAGATCGAGTTGAAGCGCGGCATGTGCTCCGCCGTGTACTCGATGATGTCGGCGACGATCCGCATGCTCGGCTCGGGCGGATAGATGTAGGTGTTGCGGACCATGAACTCCTTGAGGATGTCGTTCTGGATGGTCCCCGACAGCTCCGCCTGCGCGACGCCCTGCTCCTCGCCGGCGACGATGTAGCCCGCGAGCACCGGGAGCACGGCGCCGTTCATCGTCATCGACACCGACATCTTCTCGAGCGGGATCCCGTCGAAGAGGATCTTCATGTCCTCGACGGAGTCGATCGCGACGCCCGCCATGCCGACGTCACCGACGACGCGGGGGTGGTCGCTGTCGTACCCGCGGTGCGTGGCGAGATCGAACGCGACCGACAGCCCCATCTGGCCCGCGGCGAGGTTCGCCCGGTAGAAGGCGTTCGACTCCTCGGCGGTGGAGAAGCCCGCGTACTGGCGGATCGTCCAGGGCCGGTTGGCGTACATCGTCGCCCGGACCCCCCGGGCGAAGGGCGCGAAGCCCGGGAGGCTGTCGCGCGCCTCGAGGCCCTCGAGGTCGGCCTCGGTGTAGAGGGGCTTCACCGGGATGCCCTCGGGCGTCTCCCACACGAGCGTGTCGGGATCCTGGCCCTTCAGCTCCCCGGACGCGAGGCGGCGCCAGTCCTCCAGACCCTGCTCCCGGCCAGGTGCGGCCATGGGGCCACGGTAGCGGTGGCGCTGCGGCACGGGCCGCTCGGAGCCCCTGGGGTGTCCAGACGGGGCGTGTGAGGGCCGATATGTCCCGTGACATGATCGTTGCCCAGAAGCGTTGTGTGGAGGCCGTGCCCGCGCGAGACTGCTGTGCGGGCGGAGACCAGCTGTGACCGTTGTGGCCCTCGTGGCCACCGACACCTGATCGCCTCAACGGAGCGAGGACCCGTCCCCCCCATGCGTCGACTGCTGCTCATCCCCGCGCTCGCACTCGTGCTCGTCGGCACGCCGGTGCTCGCGCTGCAGGACGCCGCGCCGCCGCCCGTCGCGGTGAACGAGGTGCCGGTCGCGCCGCCGGACGAGACCGTCACGCCGGGCTGGCAGTCGGCGGACACGCCGGTCGATGCCACGCTCGTCGGGGTCACCTGGCAGGGCGACCCCGACGCGGAGTTCACCGTCGAGGCGCAGTCCGCCGACGGCACATGGTCCGAGGCGACGGCGCTCGACGGGGGCAACGAGGTCGACCCGGGGACCAAGGACGAGGCGAGCGCCGCGGCGAAGCCGGCGCACGGCACCGAGCCGGTGTGGATCGGTGAGGACGCGACCGCGGTCCGGGTGACGCTCACCGGCGACACGCCGGTGGTGGACGTCACGGTCGCCGCCGTGGACGCGCAGCCGGCGCCCGCGCCCGAGGGCGCGGCCGGTGCCATCACGGGCGTGGTCGGCACCATCTCCGGCACGGGTCGCTGGCTCTACGGTGCTGCGCTCCTCGTGCTCGTCGCGCTCCTCGTCGCGCTCGCACTCGGGTGGAGCCCGTGGCGCCACCGCCGGCCCGCCTGGATCGCGATCGTCGGGCTCAGCGCGCTCGTCCTCACCGCGTGCGTGCCGGTGGCGGCACCGCCCGCGTCGCCCGCTCCGCCGCCCAAGCACGGGTCGGGCGGAGGCTCGGGCGGGGGCTCCGGTGGGAGCGGACCCGCGAAGCCGTCGATCCGCAGTCGCGCGCAGTGGGGTGCGCGGCCGTTCGGGTGCGGCACACCGGACTACGCGTCGTCGTTGAAGCTCGCGGCCGTGCACCACACGGTGAACAGCAACAGCTACTCGCCCGGGCAGACGGACGCGCTCGTGCGCGGCATCCAGGCGTACCACATGGACACGCTCGGCTACTGCGACATCGCGTACAACTTCCTCGTCTCGCGAACGGGAACCGTGTACGAAGGCCGCGCCGGCGGAGTGAGCAAGCCCGTCATCGGCGCGCACGCGGGCGGCTTCAACACCGGATCGACCGGCGTGGCCCTGATCGGCGACTACAGCGGTGTGCAGCCACCGGGCGACCAGTGGAACGCGCTCGTCGCGCTGTTGCGGTGGCGGCTCCACGCGGCCGGCATCGACCCGTCGCAGGGTGCCACGGTGACCGCGGGGAGCTCACCGTGCGGGTGCGTGAAGTACTCGCCGGGTCAGACGGTCACCTTCCCGAACGCGATCGTGCCGCACCGGGATCTCGACTACACCGCATGCCCCGGCGACGCGTTCGCGCCCCGGATGGACGAGCTCCGCGCGGCGGTGCAGGCGGGCCTCTAGGGCCTCAGCTGGCGCGGGGCAGGTCGGTCTCGGGGCGGCGGGCCTGCGCGAGCGCGGCACGGGCGGCCTGGACGCCTTCCCGGCCCGCCCGGCGCGTGCCGGCGTCGAGGCGCCAGTCGGTGGCCCAATGGGCGCGCCGGGCCCGGCTGACCTTGGTGACCCGGGCCCGCCGCTTCGGCCGCTCGGGGGCCTCGACGAGCCGGAGCTGGGTGCTCACCTTCTCCGCCATGTCATGAGTATCGCCGGGGGGTGTGACAGTCATTCCGCGGGGTGACACAGATCACACCCCCCAGCGTTCCCCCCGGAGGCCATTCGTACACTTGGGCCATGAGCGACCGGCAGCGAGCTGGGCATCAGGCGATCAGGGAGCGGTTGCCGAGTTGGAGTGGACGGCCCTGCGCCGTCAGGCGCATGGAGCGGAGCAGGTGAGCCAGGGTTGGCAGACGGGCCCGGACGGGGCATACCTGGACCACGCCGCGTCCACCCCGATGCGCCCCGAGGCCATCGAGGCCATGACCCCGTTCCTGGCCGGCTGCTTCGCCAACCCCTCGGGTGGTCACGCCGCGGCCCGGGCCGCGAAGAGCGCCCTCGAGGACGCCCGCGAGACCGTCGCCACGCTCCTGGGAGCGGATGCGGGGGAGGTGGTCGTCACGGCCGGCGGCACGGAGGCGGACAACCTCGCCCTGCTCGGCGCGGCCCGCGCCGCGCGGGCCCGCGGGGCCGGGAACAGCGTCGTGACCTGCGCGTTCGAGCACAAGGCCGTGCTCGCCGCCGCCGAGCACCTCGAGCGCGAGGGCTTCTCAGTGCGCCGGATCCCGGCGACGCGCGGCGGGCTCGTCGATCTCGACGCGCTGGCCGAGGCGGTCGATGCGTCGACGGTCGCGGTGTCGGTGATGCTCGTGAACAACGAGGTCGGCACGATCCAGCCGCTCGACGACGTGGCCGGGATCGTCCGGGAGCGCGCACCCGCGGCGGTGCTGCACACCGACGCCGTGCAGGCGGTGCCGTGGATCGACGTCGCGGCGGCCGCGGCACCAGCCGATCTCGTGTCGATCTCGGCGCACAAGTTCGGCGGACCGAAGGGCACCGGCGCGCTCGTCGTGCGCGGCGGGTTGCCGGTCGAGCCGCTGCTCGAGGGCGGAGGCCAGGAGCGGGGCCGCCGCGCCGGCACCGTGAACGTCGCCGGTGCCGTCGCCATGGCTGCAGCGCTGCGCGCGACCGCCGACGCGCGCGACGCGGACGTCACGCGCGTGGGGTGCCTGCGCGACCGGCTGCTCGTCGGGCTCGGGGACCTCGTCGACGGGCTCGTCGTGAACGGTGATCCGCGCCACAAGGTCGCCGGCAGCTGTCACGTCGGGATCCCGGGCGTCGACGCAGAGCTGCTCCTCGTCGCGCTCGATCGGCTGGGTGTGTACGCGGCCGCGGGCTCCTCGTGCTCCTCGGGCGCGGCCGAGCCGTCACACGTCCTGCTCGCGATGGGCGTCCCGGTCGAGCTGGCGCGCTGCTCGATCCGCCTGAGCCTCGGCTACGCGTCGAAGGAGGTCGACGTCGACCGGGCGCTCGCCGCGATCCCCGAGGCGGTCGGCATGCTGCGGCGGGCGGCGTGAGCGGCTGCCGCGTCCTCGTCGCGATGAGCGGCGGCGTCGACTCGTCGGTCGCGGCGGCCCTGCTGCGGGACGCCGGCCACGACGTGACCGGCGCGACGCTGCGTCTCTGGGGCGGCACGACCGACTCGGGATGCTGCAGTGTGTCCGACGTGGAGGACGCGCGTCGCGTCGCGGCGCAGCTCGACGTCCCGCACTACGTGTTCAACCTCAGCGACGAGTTCGAGCGCGTCGTGGTGGGGCCGTACGCGACCGCGCATGCGGAGGGCCGCACGCCGAACCCCTGCGTCGAGTGCAACCGGTCGATCAAGTTCGGCGCCCTGCTCGAGCGTGCCGAGGCGCTGGGGTTCGATGCCGTCGCCACCGGTCACCACGCGCGTGTCGAGCAGGGCGCCGACGGCCGGTGGCGACTCGAGCGAGGTGTCGACCGCGCCAAGGACCAGTCGTACGTGCTCTACATGCTCGGCCAGCGCGAGCTCGCGCGGACCCTGCTGCCGATCGGCGCGCTCACCAAGGCGCAGGTGCGCGCCGAAGCGTCACGCCTCGGGCTCCGCACCGCCGAGAAGCCGGAGAGCATGGATGTCTGCTTCGTCCGCCGCGAGGACCGGCTGCGGTTCGTCCGGGATCGCATCGGGGCACGCCCCGGTCCCGTCATCGACCTCCAGGGTGACGTCGTCGCGCGGCACGACGGCATCGAGCGGTTCACGATCGGTCAGCGGCGCGGGCTGGGGGTCGCAGCAGGCGCGCCGCGGTACGTGGTCGCGGTCGACGCCGGCCGCGCCACCGTGACGATCGGCTCGGCGGCGGACCTGCTCTGCAACCGGGTGGAGGTGCGCGACCCGCGCTGGGTCGTGTCTGCCCCGCCTCCGGGGAGCCGCGTGCAGGTCCAGACGCGCGCCCACGGCGTCCCGAGCGACGCGGTGCACCGCGACGGCATGGTCGAGCTCGCCGCGCCGATCCGGCGCGTCGCGCCCGGCCAGGTCGTCGCGCTCTACGACGGGGACGTGCTGCTCGGCGGCGGCATCGCAGCCTGACCGGCGCGGGCGCGCGCCGCCACGACCGCGAGCAACGCAGTCCGCGCCGCGACCGCGACGACGATCGACGACACGCGGAGGGTCTCGTCGGGGCGGGAGCGCAGGCCCGCGCGCACGACGTCGAGCGGTCCGTCGAGGACGATCTCGACCGTTCCCAGCGTCGCACCGAGCCGCAGGTCGACCGCTCCCGGGTCGGTGGGCGCGGTCCCGGGACGTGCCCGGAGCTGACGGAGCTGCCGCCGCGTGACGAGCACGGGGTCGCTCAGCGTCATGGTGTCGACGAGGACGAGGCCCGCGGGCACGACCACGAGCCAGCGGCGCGCGAGCACTTGCAGCGACCGGAACGCGAGCACGGCCAGCGGGAACCCGACGGCGAGCGCGGCGAGGCCCCAGGCGATCGACCCCTCGGCGAGGAGCAGGGGTCCGGTCACCGGCCCTGCAGCGGCGAGTGCCCGCGCGACGGGCAGCGGCGCGAGGTAGAGCGCCGGTGGCGTGCGGAGTGGATGCCGGCGCTCGTTGCCGTACGCGACGCCGTTCGCCGATGCGAGCGCCACGGCAGGGTCAGCGACGGCGATCGCCGCGGCACCACATCCCGCGAGCGCGCCGACTGCCGTCACGGCCGACGCGTCGTCGAGCACGGCCGCGGCGATCGCGAGCACCACGAATGCCGGCGCGACGACGCGCACGACCGTGAGGCCCGACGGGCGCGGCGCCAGCAGCGCGACGAGCCCTGCACCCCACGCGAGCCACAGGAACGCGATCGCGAGCACGCGCGGCGCGGTGCCCCAGTGGTCCAGCGCGTGCGACGCCGCCGGACCCGCGGTGAGCGGGAGCGCGATCCACACGAGTCGGACCGGAGCAAGTCGCACGCGGTCAGTCTGTCGCGAACCCCTGCGTAGAATTCGAGGCCGCATGTCACCCGACGATCGACCCGTCGCGTACCCGTCGGCGGGAGGCGGCACGCGCCCGCCCCGACGCTCCGACGACACCGAGCTCGACTCCACCTGGGAGGGCTGGCAGCGCGCGGCGGTGATCGTGATCTGCACGATCATCGCGATCGCGGTCGTGGTCATCGTCGTGTTCGCGTTCAACGACGACGATGGGAGCACCCCGCCGACGACGACCGCCACGGTGCCGTCGACCGTGCCACCGACCGCGCCGTCCACGGCGGCGCCCACGACGGCCGCGCCCACGACCGCCGCTCCGACCACGGCACCGACGCTCCCGCCCACGACGCTCGCGCCGACGTCGGCGAGCACGTGAGCCCGGACCTCGACCCCGCGGCGCGCGCCGCGGAGCTCCGCGCGGCGATCGCGTACCACAACGAGCGCTACTACCTGCTCGACGATCCCGAGATCGCCGACGCCGAGTTCGACCAGCTCCTGCGCGACCTCGAGGCGCTCGAGGCCGAGCACCCCGAGCTCGTCACCCCCGATTCGCCGACCCAGGGCCCGGGGACCGTGGTCGGTGCCGCGACCTTCGCCCCGGTGCGTCACGTCGCACCCATGCTGTCGCTCGACAACGCCTTCTCCCGAGACGAGCTCACGGCCTGGTACGAGCGGATCTCCCGAATCGTGCCCTCCGCGATCGCGTTCGTGGGTGAGCCGAAGCTCGACGGCCTCGCGATCTCGCTGCTCTACGAGGGCGGCAGGCTCGCCCGGGCCGCGACGCGCGGTGACGGCGTCACGGGCGAGGACGTGACGCCGAACGTCGCGACCATCGCCTCGATCCCGGCGCGACTGGTGGGCGACGACGTGCCGTCACGGCTCGAGGTGCGCGGCGAGGTCTTCATGCCGCTCGCGTCGTTCGAGGAGCTCAACAAGCGACAGGGCGAGGCGGGCGAGCGACTGTTCGCGAACCCGCGCAACGCGGCCGCCGGCAGCCTCCGGCAGAAGGATGCTCGCGTCACCGCGTCGCGCGACCTCGACTTCTCCGCCTACCAGCTCGGTGTCCACGAGGGAGGCCGGCGCCTCCGCAGCCATCACGAGACCCTCGCGTGGATCCAGGACCTCGGCGTGCCCGTGAACCCGCACGTCGAGCGGCTCGTGACCATCGACGAGGTGTACGCGTTCAGCGAGCACATGCTCGAGCGACGGCACGCGTTCGGCTACGAGATCGACGGCGCGGTGATCAAGGTCGACGACCTCGGGCAGCGCGACGAGATGGGTGCCACGAGCAAGGCGCCGCGCTGGGCGATCGCGTTCAAGTTCCCGCCCGAGGAGAAGACGACACTGCTGCGCGGGATCATGGTGAGCATCGGCCGCACGGGCCGCGCCACACCGTTCGCGCAGCTCGAGCCGGTGTTCGTCGGCGGCTCGACGGTCGGCCTCGCGACGTTGCACAACCAGGACGAGGTGGCGCGCAAGGATGTCCGGCCGGGCGACACGGTCGTCGTGCGCAAGGCTGGTGACGTCATCCCCGAGGTCGTCGGGCCGGTGCTCGCGAAGCGGAAGCCCGGGGCGCGTCGCTGGAAGTTCCCCGAGCTCTGTCCTGCGTGTGGCGCGCCGCTCGTGCGCCTCGAAGGAGAGGCCGACACGCACTGCGTCAACGTCGAGTGCCCGGAGCAGCGCGTGCAGCGGATCGTGCACTTCGCCGGCCGCAACGCGATGGACATCGAGGGGCTCGGCGAGGAGCGCGTCCGTCAGTTCGTCGACGCGCGGCTGCTGTCCGACGCGGGCGACATCTACTCGTTGACGGTCGAGCGGCTGCTCCCTCTCGAGCGCATGGCGCAACGGTCCGCGGAGAACCTGGTCGCCGGCATCGAGGCGTCGAAGGGGCGCGGCCTGACGCGCGTGCTCGTCGGCCTCGGGATCCGCCATCTCGGGCCGACCGCGGCACAAGCCGTGGCACGGGCGATGGGCTCGCTGGACGCCATCGAGCGCGCCTCCGTCGACGAGCTGACTGCGGTCGAGGGGATCGGGCGCGTGATCGCGGAGAGCGCGCAGCGCTTCTTCGCTATCGACGGCAACCGCACCGTCGTCGACAAGCTGCGTCGTGCCGAGGTCGACCTGACCGCGCCGACGGTCCAGCTCGCGGAGGGCGACGCGACGCTCGCGGGCGTGTCGGTCGTGCTCACGGGCGGGCTCGAGGGGTTCACCCGCGAGGAGGCCGAGGAGGCGGTCGAGTCGCGCGGCGGCAAGGTCACGTCGAGCGTCTCGAAGAAGACGAGCTACGTCGTGGTCGGGGAGAGCCCGGGCTCGAAGCTCGCCAAGGCCGAGAGCCTCGGCGTGCCGATCCTCGACGAGGCGGGCTTCGTGGAGCTGCTCGAGCACGGGCCCGCGAGCTCGGGCTGATCGCGTGCGCGCACAGGTGCTGCACGCGGCCGCGCCGGTCACGTCGGCACCCCTCGTCTTGGAGGAGCGCCCGGCGCCGGAACCGGGATCGGGTGAGGTGCGGGTCCGCGTGCGCGTGTGCGCGTGCTGTCGCACCGACCTGCACGTCTGTGAAGGCGACCTCGAGCTCACCCGTCTCCCCGTCGTGCCCGGCCACCAGGTCGTCGGCGTCGTCGACGCCGTCGGCAGCGGCTGTGCGCGTCTCGCGATCGGTGACCGCGTGGGCGTCGCGTGGCTCCACGAGGCGTGCGGCCGCTGCGCCTTCTGCGTGCGCGGCGAGGAGAACCTCTGCGAGCGCGCGCGCTTCACCGGGTGGACCGCCGACGGTGGCTACGCCGATGCCCTCCTCGTGCCCGAGGCCTTCGCGGTCGCGTTGCCGGATGCGCTCGACGACCTCGCCGCGGCGCCGCTCCTGTGCGCCGGCATCATCGGCTACCGGGCGCTGCGGCGCGCCGAGGTCGCGCCGGGCGAGCGGGTCGCGCTCCTCGGATTCGGCGCGTCGGCGCACCTCGCGTTGCAGTTGCTGCGCCACTGGGGCTGCGAGGTCGTCGTGCTCACCCGCGGCGATCGGCACCGCGCGCTCGCCGAGGCGCTCGGCGCGTCGTGGGTCGGTCAGGCAGCCGAGCTCCCGTCCGCGACGTGCGATCGCGCGGTGGTGTTCGCCCCGGCGGGCGAGCTCGTGCCGGTCGCGCTCGAGGCCGTGCGCCCGGGGGGCACCGTGAGCCTCGCCGGGATCCACATGACGCCGATCCCGTCGTTCGACTACGCGTTGCTGTGGCGCGAGCGGTCGCTCCGGTCGGTCGCGAACATGACCCGTCGCGACGCGGTGGAGTTCATGGCGCTCGCGGCCGAGGCCGGCGTGCGCGCCGAGATCGAGACGTTTCCGCTCGAGCACGCCAACGACGCGCTCGCGGCGATCAAGGCGGATGCCGTCCGCGGCGCCGCGGTGCTCGAGGTCGCATAGGACTTGTTTGACCAAACAGTGGTCTAGGCGCCGGCGCGGAACGACCAGGAGTAGGACGCGGGCCGGCTCGGGCGCGCCTTGCCCTGGGGCCAGTACAGGACGACGAGCGTGTGCTCTCCCGGCTCGAGCTTCGCGAGGTCCTTGCCCGGCCCCGGCCGGAAGGTGACCTCGGCGAGCGGGATGACGCGCTCGAGCTGGTCCTCGGGGATCTCGGTGCCGTCGAGGACGAGCACCCCGGTGAGGTCGTCGCGCAGATCGGCGCCGACGGTGTCCTGGAGCCGGACGAGCTCGCCGGGGGCCGGCGTCACCGAGTCGACCGCGCTCGGGAGGTTGCGCCCACCCGGCGACGTGTCGGACTCGTCGAGGGCGATCACCGCGAGGTTCAGGACCGCGACCAGCACGACGGCGACGAGCGCCCACCGCCACGGATGCCGGAGCACGGTGTTGCGCCGGGCGGTCGCGACCACGGGTCCCACGCTACCGAGCCAGTGCCGCAGAAGCGCCGTCGGCGGCTCCTAGCCTTGTTCGCAACATGGCCCACACCACCCTCACCGACCTCGTCGGTCGCGTCCTCAACGGCCGCTACCGCCTGCTCGCGCCGATCGGGACGGGCTCGAGCGGCCGCGTGTACCTGGCCGACGACGTGCGGCTGCGCAGGCGCGTGGCGGTGAAGGTGCTCCACGGCGGCCTCGCCGACGACGGGGGCTTCATCCGGCGCTTCCGGGCCGAGGCGCAGATGGCCGCCGCGCTGCACCACCCGCACGTGATGGCCGTCTACGACTGGGGCGAGGACGACGGCATCGCGTTCATGGTCGTCGAGCTGCTGAAGGGCGGGTCGCTGCGGAGCCTCCTCGACGCCGGTGACCATCTCACGCCGGAGCAGGCGGCGCACGTGGCGCGTCAGGTGGCGGCCGCGCTCGCCTACGCGCACGGCCGCGGGATCGTCCACCGCGACATCAAGCCCGCGAACCTGCTGTTCGACGCGCACGGCATCGTGCGCGTCGCCGACTTCGGGCTCGCCCGCGCGCTCGCGGAGGCGTCGTGGACGGAGCCCGCGGGCACCGTCGTGGGCACCACGCGCTACGTAGCGCCGGAGCAGGTCGGCGGCACGCTCGACGGTCGCGCCGACCTCTACTCCCTCGCGATCGTGCTCGTCGAGGCGTGCACCGGTGAGGTGCCGGTCGTCGGCGACACCGCGATCGGGACGCTCGCGGCGCGTGCCCACCGGCCGATCGAGGGCCCCGAGCAGCTCGGCCCCCTCGCGCCGGTGATCACGCGCGCGGGCAAGCCCGATCCGAGCGACCGCTACACGGATGCCGCCGCGATGGGGGCTGCGCTGGCGGCCGCAGCACGGGTGCTGCCGGCGCCCGAGGCGCTCGACCTCCCCGGTCTCGACCACGTCCTCGACGACCTCGACCGCACCCAGCTGCCCGCGACCACGCGCTTCTTCGACCAGGACGCGCAGAAGGCGTCGCGCGACGACGCCACGAACGCCGGCGCCCTGCCCGTGCCGCGTCGTTCGACGCGCACCGCGATGCGCCAGAGCATGGTCCCGCTCGTCGCCGGGATCGCCATCGTCGTCGCGCTCGTCGCCGGCGTCGCCGCGCTGGTCGGCGCGAGCGCGGGGGGAGGCGCCACCGTCGCCGTGCCCGCCCTCGTCGGCACCGACGAGAAGGAGGCCGCCAAGCGAGCCGCCGACGCGGGGCTCCTCATGCGCGTCGTCGATCGCCGCACGGCGGACGACCCCGCGGGGCTCGTCATCGCCCAGCACCCCGGGACGGGGGGGTTCCTCGCGCAGGACGACGCGGTCGAGGTCGTCGTGTCGCGCGGACCGCCGCCCGTCCCGCTCCCCGACGTCACGGGGCAGCCCGCGACGGACGCGCAGGCTGCGCTCGAGGCCGTGAGCTTCGTCGTCTCTGTCGAGCGCCGCTACGACGAGAACGTCCCGCGTGACGTCGCCCTCGGCACCGACCCCGCCGGGGGCGGGCAGGCGCCGCGCGAATCGACGGTGACGCTCCTCGTGAGCGACGGTCCCGCGCCTGTCCCGGTGCCCGACGTCGCCGGCCTCGGGTACGACGAGGCCGCGGCCGCGCTCCAGGAGAAGCGACTCGCCCCCGTGCGCAAGGAGGCGTACAGCGACACGGTGCCGGAGGGGAAGGTCATCGGCACCGACCCCGCGGTCGGCCAGCCCGCGGCGCGCGACTCCGAGGTGGGCATCATCGTCAGTCTCGGGCCAGAGATCGTGAAGGTCCCGAACGTCACGGGCTCGACGGTCGAAGCCGCGAGCGACGCGTTGCGCGCCGTCGGCCTCGTGCCCGACGTCCAGAACTACTCACCGGGTGCGAAGGTGCGCGCGCAGGACCCGTCCGGCGGTGCCCAAGTCCGCAAGGGATCGAAGATCACCCTGTTCCTGTAGCGTCGACCGGCGACCTCGGAACAGGTGGAGCGAGGCATGGAGCGGGCGAACGTCCCGGAGCGCGGCCACAGCAGGCGTCAGCAGCGGAGCGAGCGATCGCGCCGCAGGCATCGGGTGGCTCCGCCGCCCGATGCCGGTGGAGACGGAGCCTGCGGAGTCGACCAGGAGTGCAGGTACCCTGCGGCGCAGCGAGCGACGCCATAGAGATGTCCACTCTGGACGGGCGCGTGGCGATCATCACCGGCGCGGGTCGCGGCATCGGGCGCGAGCACTCGCTGTTCTTCGCGTCGCAGGGCGCCAAGGTCGTCGTGAACGACCTCGGCGGTGACACGCACGGTGGGGGCGCCGACAAGGGCCCCGCGCAGCAGGTCGTCGACGAGATCACGGCGATGGGCGGCGAGGCCGTGGCCAACGCCGACAGCGTCACGGACTTCGACGGCGCGAAGCGCCTCGTCGACCAGGCGGTCGAGGCGTTCGGCGACCTTCACGTCCTCGTGAACAACGCCGGGATCCTGCGCGACCGGGTGCTCGTGAACATGACCGAGGCCGAGTGGGACGCGGTCATCGCGGTGCACCTCAAGGGCCACTTCTGCCCGAGCCGCCACGCCGCCGCGTACTGGCGCGAGCAGGCGAAGGCCGGCAAGGAGGTGAAGGCGTCGATCATCAACACCTCGTCGACGTCCGGCGTGCTCGGCAACGCGGGCCAGACCAACTACGGCGCCGCGAAGGCGGGCATCGCCGCGTTCTCGACCATCGCCGCGATGGAGCTCGGTCGCTACGGCGTGCGGTCGAACGCGATCACACCGATGGCGCGCACGAGGATGACCGAGGAGACGCCCGGGCTGGAGGACATCATCAAGGCGCCGACGGATGCGGCGCAGTTCGACGCCTGGGATCCCGCGAACATCTCGCCGATGATCGCCTACCTCGCCACGGTGGACTGCCCGTTCACCGGAGAGGTGTTCTTCGTGCAGGGCGACACCGTGTGCCGGTACCAGCCGTTCGCGATCGCCGAGCGGATCACGAACAACGGTCTCCGGTGGACGGTCGAGCGTCTCATCGAGGAGGCACCGAAGCTCGCCCCCGTGGAGCGCCGCGGCGGCCCGGGGGAGCTCGCACGCGCGTCGGGAGGCTGACGCCACCGCGCCGCCTAGCCTCCCGGCATGGACCTCGCCGACATCCTGCCCACGGAGCTGCTCGTCCTCTTCGGCGTGCCGTTGGTCGTCGCCGTGATCCTCGTGCTCGCGGCGGCGCGCCGCGACGACGACGCGGCTCACACGCGCACCGAGGCGCGCTACCTCGGTGCCATCGTCCTCGTGTCGCTGTTCGTCACGCTGTTCGCGACGTTCGGCGTCGCCCGCGGGCTCACCGACCTCATCGTCGACAAGCACGGCGCGAGGTCCGGGATCCCGAAGGAGGTCCAGGACGCGATCGACAGCGTCCCGGGACTCGGCAGCATCCCCGGCTTCGGGTCGAGTGCCGAGCTGCGCGATGACGACGCCGACTACCGGCTCGCCGTCCAGAGCGCGCTCCTCGCGGTCGCGGCGGGCGCCGTCTTCGTGTTCCACGACCGGCGCGCGCGGCGGCTCGTCCCGCCCGGTCAGATCGACGACAGCGCGACCGGGCGCGTCGCTCGCGCCTGCGTGTACGGCGTCTGCTTCATCGCGGCGATCGTCGTGCTCGTCGCCGCGGCGAAGGCGGGCTACGGGCTCTTCCGCGTGATCGCGCCCGGAGTCACCGGTCACGGTCGCGATGCCCCGCAGCGCCAGCTCGGGATCGCGGAGCTGCTCTCGTACGCGTTCCTCGCCGGCGGCGCGGCGTTCGTGTTCCACCGCGCCTGGCGATGGTTGCCGGAACCGAGCCGGCGCGGGAGCGCGTCACCCTGACCGACGCGGACGGGCACGGGCGCGCGGACGACACCGACCTCGTCGTCGACTTCGCGGGCGAGGAGCCCGCGGTCGCGTGGCCGCTCCTGTTCCGCGAGCGGCTCGCGCGCCGGCTCCCCGGAGACCACCGGTCACCGTGGACCGCGTTGTGGACGGTGCTCGTCGGGCTCCTCGCGACCGGCTTCAGCATCACGATCCTGGCCGTCTCGCTCGGGACCGTCGCTCGCGACCTCGATGCCAGCCGCGCCCTGATCACGTGGGCCGTGACGGGCCCGTTCCTCGTCATGGCGCTGTCGATGCCGCTGCTCGGCAAGCTCGGCGACCTCGCCGGGCACCGGCGGGTCTACGTGATCGGGCTCGCCGGCTTCGCGGTCGCGACCGCGCTCACTGCGACCGCGTGGGACGGGGCCTCCCTCGTCGTGATCCGCATCGTCGCCGCGGGCTTCGGCGCGGCCACCGGGCCCACGTCCATGGCGCTCATCATGCGGTCGTTCGACGGCCGCGACCGGGTGAAGGCCGTCGGGTGGTGGGCCCTCGTGGCCGCGGGCGGGCCGGTGCTCGGGCTCGTCCTCGGCGGTGTCATCGTCGACGCGATCGGCTGGCGCGGGATCTTCGTGGTGCAGGCGCCGATCGCGGCCGTCGCGGCGGTCGCGGGCTTCGTCGTGCTGCGCGAGACCCCGCGTGCCCGGCACGTCGACATCGACTGGGCCGGCGTGCTCACGCTCGCGCTCGCATCGACCTCGCTACTGCTTGGCCTCAACCTCGCCGAGGCGGAGGGATGGACGAGCGCGCTCGTGCTCTGCTTGCTCGCGGTCGCGCCGGTCGCGCTCGTGACGTTCGTGGCGGTCGAGCGGCGCGTCGCGCACCCGCTCGTCCCGCTCTGGCTCTTCTCGAGTCACGGCTACTCGGCCGCGATGATCGGCAGGACGTGCTTCCAGTTCGCCTACATGGGCGGCTTCATCGTGACGCCGCTCCTGGTGCAGCAGGAGTTCGGCTTGAGCGTCGCTGCTGCCTCGCTCCTCATGGTGTGCCGGCCGCTCACGAACAGCCTCTCGGCGCCGACGTCGGGATACATCGCCGTGCGCATCGGCGAGCGCCGCGTGGCG
>DATBSK010000125.1:0-13717 GCA_036559825.1 Acidimicrobiia bacterium
TCGTCGGCAAGCTCGCCCGGAGCGGGCGCATCCCGCTCGGCTACTACCGGGACCCGGAGAAGACGGCCGCCACGTTCCCCGAGGTGAACGGCGTGCGCTGGTCGATCCCCGGTGACCACGCCCGACTCGAGAGTGACGGCACGATCACCGTGCTCGGCCGCGGGTCGGTGTCGATCAACAGCGGGGGCGAGAAGGTGTATCCGGAGGAGGTCGAGGGCGCGCTGAAGTCGCACCCGGACGTCTTCGACGCCGTCGTCGTCGGCGTCCCCGACGACCGTTGGGGCGAGCGCGTCGTCGCGGTGGTGCAGGGGCGGGACGGCGCGCACCCCTCGCTCGCCGAGCTCGACGCACACACGCGCGAGCGGATCGCGGGCTACAAGGCCCCGCGCGACGTCGTGTACGTCGACGCGGTCGTCCGCTCTCCGTCGGGGAAGCCCGACTACCGGTGGGCGAAGCAGACCGCCATCGCGCAGCTGGCGCCCGACCCCGCACGCGCACCGTGATGCCTGGTCGACTCCGCTCCGGTGTCCCGGCCGCCCGGCCACAGCTCCGCTCCGTCTCGTGAACCGACTCGCGAGCCAGACGAGTCCCTACCTCCGGCAGCACGCCGACAACCCGGTCGATTGGTACCCGTGGGGCGAGGAGGCCTTCGCCGCGGCCCGCGACCGTGACGTGCCGGTGCTGCTCTCGGTCGGGTACTCGTCGTGTCACTGGTGCCACGTGATGGCCCACGAGTCGTTCGAGGACGCGGCGGTCGCCGAGCTGATGAACCAGCTGTTCGTGAACGTCAAGGTCGACCGCGAGGAGCGACCCGACGTCGATGCCATCTACATGCAGGCCGTGCAGGCGATGACCGGTCAAGGCGGCTGGCCCATGACGGTGTTCCTCACCCCCGACGGGCGCCCGTTCTTCGGCGGCACCTACTACCCGAAGGACGACCGCCCGGGCATGCCCGGATTCCTGCGCGTGATGGCCGCGGTCGACGAGGCCTGGCGCGCCCGCCGCGACGACTTGCTCGACTCCGCGGGCAAGCTCACGACAGCCATCGAGCGCGCGGCCGCGCTCGATGCGGGGGGCGACGACGAGCCGACGACGGCCGTGCTCGACGATGCGGTTGCCCGCACGGTGGCCCAGTTCGATCACCGCTTCGGCGGCTTCGGGCGTGCGCCCAAGTTCCCGCAGGCCATGACGATCGACTTCCTGCTTCGGTCGTACGTCCGCGAGCCGTCCGAGCAGCTCCTCGAGGTCGTCACCATCACGCTCGACGCGATGGCCGCCGGCGGGATGTACGACCAGGTCGGGGGAGGCTTCCACCGCTACTCCGTCGACGACTACTGGCTCGTGCCCCACTTCGAGAAGATGCTCTACGACCAGGCGCTGCTGACAAGCGCCTACCTGCACGGCTGGCTGGTCGCGGGCGAGCCGCGCTACCGGCGCGTGGTCGAGGAGACGATCGCGTACGTGTTGCGCGACCTGCGCGACGACCGCGGCGGCTTCTTCTCGGCCGAGGACGCGGACTCCGAAGGCGTCGAGGGCAAGTTCTACCTCTGGTCGCTCGAAGAGCTCGACGAGGTCGCCGGCCCCGATGCTCCGGAGCTCGTGCGCCACTTCGGAGTGACGCGCGCGGGCAACTTCACCGATCCGCACACGGGGTGGTCGGGCAACATCCTGCACGCCGTCGACCGGACCGAGGAGCGGCCGGACGCCGTCACGCGAGCGCTCCCGGCGCTGCTCGAGGCACGAGCCGCGAGGGTCCGACCGGGCCTCGACGACAAGGTCCTGCTGGGTTGGAACGCGCTCTTCCTGCGCGCGCTCGCCGAGGCGGCAGCGGCGCTCGACCGCCCCGACTGGATGGAGGCCGCGCGCGCCAACGCTCGCTTCCTGCTCTCCGAGCTGCGCGCCGGCGACGGGCGGCTCCTGCGATCGTGGCAGGCCGGTCGAGCCGCGATCCCTGCCTTCGGCGAGGACCACGCCGCGCTCCTCGAGGCGCTGCTGACGCTCGCGGAGGTCGACGACGTGGCCTGGCTCGACGAGGCCCGCGCCGCCGCCGACGCGATGATCGCCCACTTCGCCGACGACGAGCGCGGCGGCATCTTCACGAGCGCCGACGACGCCGAGACGCTCATCGTGCGACCGAAGGACGTCCAGGACAACGCGACGCCGTCGGAGAACTCGCTCGCCGCGAGCGGGCTGCTGAGGCTCGCGGCGCTCACGGGCGAGCCCGGCTACGAGGAGCGCGCCGCGCGGTGGCTGCGGGCGATGGCCCCACTCCTCGGTGAGCACCCGACCGCGTTCGCGTACCTGCTCGGCGCGCTCGACCGCCGGCTTGCGGCGCCGGTCGAGGTCGCGATCGTCGGGAACGCGGACGATCCTGCGACCGCCGAGCTGCGCCGCGAAGTCACGGGCCGGTACCTCCCGAACGTCGTCGCCCTCGCCGCGCCCGAAGGGGTCGGCGCCGAGCGGTCACCGCTGCTCGCCGAGCGGACCGAGGTCGACGGCAGGCCGGCCGCGTACGTCTGCGAGCGGTATGTGTGCCAGCGGCCGGTGACGGACGCGGCGGCGCTGCGAGAGCTGCTCGGGGTGGCGGGCGGTGGCGAGCGCTAGAAGCCGGCCGCGAGCTGCTCGGCCATCGCCCAGCCGTAGGCGATGAGCGCCTCGCCCTTCGCCGGGTTGAGCACGCCCACGAGGTCGCTGGCGGCCTTGCCGCCGAGCTTCACGAAGCGGCTGTCGAGCACCGGCTCGGCACCGGGGCCCTTCTTCACCTTGAAGGTGCGGTCGTCGTAGCGGGCATCACACCCGAAGCGCCGCGCCAGCCGCCGGCCCCAGGCCCGCTCCTCGCCGTTCGGCGTGTACTTGGGTCGCGGGCAGACGTCGTTGAGCGACGAGAGGAGGGTGTACGCGGCCGGTTGGGCGACCCGGCCCGCCACGAGCACGTCCTCGTCGGGGAAGGAGATCGCCGCGCGCCGGTAGAGCTCGCCGACGAGCCCCTCGAGCGTCGGGCGGGCGACCCTGCCCTTCTTCACCGCGCCGAGCCCCCAGAGGATGCACGGCGTGCCGCCGATCCTCTCCAGCGAGCCGAACAGGAAGCCGTGGAGCTCGTCGTCCTCGACCGCGATCGTGACGAGCGGGAACTGCTCCACCGCCGTGTCGAGCTGGTCGTCCGCCAGCGGCAGGCCGACTCCTTCGACGAACTGGCCGAGCTCGTCGAGCTCGGCCGGCTTCAATGAAACGGAATCCCGGGAGTCGACCGCCATCGGCCATCCATTGTGGTCGACGGATGACCCCTCCGGCCAGTCGGTGCCCCGTCCGTCCCTCCAGCCCCGTGGCTCACTCGACTCGCAGGGAGTGCAGCGCAGGGTCCGGCGGCGGGTACCGAGGGTCGAGCCGCTCGAGCGCGTCGACGAGCAGCGTCGCGACCGCGACGTCGCGCACCCACTTGTGGTCCGCGGGCACGACGTGCCACGGCGCGTGGTCGGACGACGTCGCCGTGATCGTCTCCTCGTAGAGGGACTGGTACTCGTCCCAGCGCGCCCGCACCTCGAGGTCTGCCGTCTTGAACTTCCAGCTCTTCTCGGGGTCGTCGAGCCGGGCCTGAAGCCGTGCCCGTTGCTCGTCCTTGGAGAGGTGGAGGAACACCTTCACGACGACCGTCCCCTCGTCGGTGAGCATCCGCTCGAGGTCGACGAGGTGCCGGTAACGCAGCTGGCACTGCTCGGCCGTCACGACTCCGATCACGCGCCCCGCGAGTACGTCCTCGTAGTGGGAACGGTTGAACACGCCGATGCGACCGCGCGGGGGCGTCACGGCATGGACGCGCCAGAGGTAGTCGTGCGCGAGCTCCGCGTCCGAGGGGGCCTTGAACGACGCGACGACACATCCCTGCGGGTTGAGCCCGGAGAGCACCTTCCGGATGGCCCCGTCCTTGCCGGAGGCGTCCATCCCCTGGAGGACGAGGAGGACCGCGCGCGTGGCCTCCGCCCACAGCCGGTCGTGGAGGGCGTCGAGGCGCCGGGCCAGGTCCTGGAGGGCCGCGTCGGCCTTGGCCTCGTCGCCGAGCCCGAGGCGGTCGGCCGGGTCGCGCGCCATGAGGCGGGGGGCGTCGCCCGGCTGCACGCGCAGCTGCTCGATCATCAGTAGCGGAGCTCCGCGTACACGGCGTAGTGGTCCGACGGCTGGACGTCGTCGACCGGGGCCACCCCCTCCACCCGGGCGGCGACGATCTCCCCCCGGCCGCGCTCGCCGGGATATCCCGCGAAGACGTAGTCGATCCGGCGGTCGGGCTCCGGGTCGCTCACCGTGAACGGGTTCAGGCGAGACCACGTCCACCCCGGCCCCCCGTCACCGGCGACGCGCCAGGCGTCGAGGAACACGAGCTTCTCCTCCGGCACCTGGGCCAGCCCCGTCAGCTGGCGGATCTCGGCCGCGTCGGGCTCGGCGTTGAAGTCGCCGCAGAGCACCGGCGGATACGTCCGCTGCTCGCGGGTCGATGCGACGACCTCGCACGCGGCCGCGACCTGCATCTGGCGGACGTGGCTCTGGTCCATGCGCCAGTTCAGATGCGTGCAGAACACCTGCACCGGACCCCTCGGGCCGTCGACATCGGCGCGCAGGATCACGCGCAGCTCGTCGAGACCCTTCGGGGCCGGGAGCGCGAACGCGCGCGCGGCGGTGATCGGCCAGCGCGCGAGCACGGCGTTGCCGAGGCTCTCAGGCGCGAGGTCGAGGCCGAGCCCCGCGGCTGCGACGTAGTGGAAGCCGAGCGCCTCCGCGAGCGCCTTCGGTTGCGACGCGCCCTCTCGCGTCTCCCAGACCTCTTGCAGGCACACGACGTCG
Organism: Acidimicrobiia bacterium; assembly: GCA_036559825.1. Taxonomy (GTDB): domain Bacteria; phylum Actinomycetota; class Acidimicrobiia; order IMCC26256; family PALSA-555; genus DATBSK01. The sequence continues at coordinate 4,834 of DATBSK010000125.1, forward strand.
GCATCGATGCCGGCGAGGGTCTCGAGGATCGCCGGTTGACGCGCCTCCCACGGGCCGAACCGCCACCACACGTTCCAGGTGACGACACGGAGACGCGTGTCGACGCGCTCCGGCGCCACCCACCCCGCAGTCGCGGACGGCATGCTCACGGCGCGGGACACTACCGGCGCGCGGACAGCGTGCCGTACCCTGTGCGACCCATGACAACGCTGGACGTCAACCTGCTCGACGGCGCCTTCTACGCGGGCGACCCGTACCCGACGTACCGGCGCCTTCGCGACGAGGCACCCGCGTACTGGGATCCGCTCCAGAAGATCTGGGGCATCAGCCGGTACGACGACGTCGTCGCCGTCGAGAAGCATCCGACGCGCTACACGTCGTCACACGGCTCGCGACCGAGGATCGTCGGCGACGTGGCGATGATCAACAACGACGATCCACTCCATCAGAGCAAGCGCCGCCTCGTCGCGCGACGGTTCACACCCCGATCGGTCAAGGAGCACGAGGACCACGTGCGCGCGGTGGTGACCGACCTCATCGATGCCGTCGTCGAGCAGGGCGAGTGTGACGTCGTCGCCGATCTCGCCGCGCCGCTTCCGGCGCGTGTGATCTGCGAGCTGCTCGGCTTCGACTCGTCCCTCGCCTCGAAGTGCCGTGAGTGGTCCGAGGTGACGATGCTCGAAGGCGGTCAGTACCACGCCGATGGGAGCGACCGCGTGCCGAGCGAGCGGACGATGGGCGCGGTGCTCGAGTTCGCGACCGCGGCGCTCGAGCTGCTCGCCGCGCGCCGCGCCGAGCCCCGCGACGACCTGTTCTCGGTGTGGGCGCACTCGGAGATCGAGCTCCCGGACGGCACGACGCGACGACTCGACGACGACGCGATCGTGCACGAGGCGCTCCTGCTCCTGGACGGTGGCGCGGAGACGACGCGCACCGTGATCGGGACGATGAGCCTCGAGCTCTCCCGGAACCCCGACCAGCGCGCGACCCTCGCCGACGACCCCTCGATCCTGGCGACGACCGGTGTCGAGGAGTTCATCCGCTGGGTGACCCCGATCCTCAACATGCGACGCACGGCCACCGAGGACCACGAGCTGCACGGCGAGACGATCCGCGCCGGCGACGAGATCCTGTTGATGTACTCGTCGGCGAACCGCGACGAGCGGGTCTTCGAGGAACCCGAGACCCTCGACGTGACCCGCCAGCACAACCATCACGTCGCGTTCGGGTTCGGCACCCATTTCTGCCTCGGTGCGGCGCTGGCGAGGCTGGAGCTCCGCGTGATGTTCGAGGAGCTGCTGCGGCGGATGCCCGATCTCGAGCTGGCCCCGGGGGCCGAGCCTCGGCGGCTGCCCTCGGCGTTCGCGGTCGCTTACGACTCGATCCCGATGCGGTTCACCCCGAGCCGCCCTTCAACAGATCGATCTTGATCGTCTCGATGTTCTGACGGTCACAACGCAGGGTCCCGGGCTGCTTCGGCTCGAGCCGCACGAACCTCCCTCCGCGCACCTGCATGATGACGCCGCAGATGTTCGGGAACTTGGCGCCGACGTCGATGTGACCGAACATCCCGTCGGCATCGAAGTCGTGGATGCCCCGGATCGCATCCAGCAACGCACCACGCGTCACGCCGTTCACACCCTCACCCGCGACGATCTTCTTCACGGCGTCGCGGAGCAGGACGCCGGCGGCCCACGCCGATGCGCCCAGCCCGGTCGCCTTGTCGCGCCCGGTGTACTTCAGGAAGCTGGCGAGCATCCGGTTGGTGGCACTCTCGCCGAACGGCAGGAACGTCAGGGGCACGAAGTGGCCCTCGACGTCGGCACCGCCCTGCTCGAGGAAGCCCTTCTCGTAGCAGCTGACCGGACAGCTCCACACCTTGACGCTCGTGACGCCCTGCAGCTTCGCCTCCTTGCGCAGCGCGACGTTCGAGGCGTAGTTCAGCTGGTCGAGCACGATGTTGGCTCCGCTGTCCTTGATCGCTTCGACGATCGGCGTGTACGCGCTCTGCGGTGAGCGCGCCGAGACGTTGAACTCGGCGTCCGCCTTCATGCCGCCCGCCTTGGCGAGCTCGTAGCCGATCGCGATCGCGTTGTGCGCCGACTGCAGGTCGTTCGTGTTCACCGTGACGCCGTGGGGGTTCTTCGCGTAGTGGCGCCGGTAGTACTTGAGGGCGCCGATGTTGCCCCGATACGTCTGCGGATGGTCGTCCTTGGTCGAGCAGAGGATCGCCGGCGGGTTCACGGGGAACGACACGGGCGAGCACGCGTGCACCAGCTCGGTGGCCACGCCGGGAACGTCGGGCAGACCTGTCGGCGCTCCCGACTCGTCGGGACACGTGAGCATGTCGTCGACGTTGTTGAGGAACAGCGCCGACGTCCCGATGAGCGCGAAGTCCTCCTGACACGCCTCGATCACCGCGTTGCGCGCCTCGTCCGCGCTGAGCTTCGAGTCGAGGAAGTCGACGACGAGCTTGCGCCCGGCGAGGCCGCCGTGCGCGTTGATGTACCGGCCGAAGCCCTGCACCGCGTCGACGGCGCCCTTGAAGAGGCCAGGAGCGAGCGGGTTCTCGACGTCGGCAACCACCGCGATGCGGATCTCGTCCGCAGTGACCCCGACCTCCGTTGCCTTGGGCTGCGATCCACCACCCTGTGCGACCGCAACGCTCGTGGCGCTCCCCACGAGCGCGGCCACCGCGGCGAGGGCGAAGAGACAGCGACCGCTCATCGCGCCGAGTGGACCCGTCAGACGGGCGTGAAGCTCGCCGGCATGCGCTTGATGCCGTGGATGAAGTTCGACTGGAGGTACTCGGGCTCGCCCGTCACCTCGATGTCGGGCAGACGCCGCAAGAGCTCCTCGAACATCACCCGGATCTCGCGCCGTGCGAGGTGGGCCCCGAGGCAGAAGTGCGGGCCGCCCCCGCCGAACCCCACGTGCTCGTTCGGGTCGCGGCGCACGTCGAACGCGTACGGATCCTCGAACACGCGCGGGTCACGATTCGCGGCGCTGTACCAGAGGACGACCTTCTCGCCCTCCTTGATCTTCTGGTCGCCGACCTCGGCATCCGTGGCGGCGCAGGTGCGCCGGAAGTGCACGACCGGGGTCGACCAGCGGATGACCTCCTCGACCGCGGTCGGCGACACACCGTCGAGGTCGGCGAGCCAGAGCTTCTTCTGATCCGGGTTGTCGGTGAGCGCCTTCATGCCGTGGCTGATCGCGTTGCGCGTCGTCTCGTTCCCCGCGACGACCAGCAGCACGAAGAACGAGCCGAACTCCTCCGGCGTGAGGCTGTGCCCGTCGACCTCCGCTTGGGAGATCTTCGTCGTGATGTCGTCGCGCGGGGTTGCCATGCGGTCGGCACGCAGCTCCTGGGCGTACGACCACAGCTCCTGCGCGGCGAGGAAAGCCTGCATGATGTCGCCGCCGTACTCGGGATCGCTGGCGCCGAGCACCACGTTCGTCTTGTCGAAGACCCACTGGTACTCCGACTCGGGGATACCCATCATGTCGCAGATGATCTGGAGCGGGAGCGCGGACGCCACCTCGGTGACGAAGTCGCACGTTCCCTTCTCGGCGATCGCGTCGACGATCGCGCGCGCGCGCTGCTGCACGCTCTCTTCGAGGCTCCCGACCTGGTGGGGCGTGAACCCGCGGTTCACGATGAGGCGGAACCGCGTGTGCCGCGGCGGGTCCATGTTGATCATCGAGCCGAGGAACTCGTAGACCTCGGGCGGGAAGTCGGGGATGTTCGTGCCCTTCCCCGAGAGGAACACCTCGGGTTGGCGACTCACGTGCTGGACGTCGTCGTACCGCACGACCGACCAGAACCCGGTCCCCCGAGGCAGTCCCTCGATCTCGGGCTCCGTGTGCCACGACACCGGCCGCTCCTCGAGGAGCTTGGCGAACATGCCCGGGATGTCGTCCCGCCACCAGAGATCGATGTTGCCGAGGTCGATCTCGTCGACCCTCAGCTCGGTCGTCGGGATCTCGGCCACGCCGAGAGACTAAGGGGAATCGGGCCTCAACCGACCCCGAAACCGGGCCGACATCAAAGAGACGACTGGGTGGGCCCCGAGGGGCCTGGGCACAGGGAGGCCGAGATGCGACGCATCTCCATCGTGGCGGGGGCGTTGCTCGCGGCACTGGCACTGGGCAGCGCGGTGGCGCCGGCGGCGGGCGCCGCGGTGCTGCCGAAGCTCGAGTGCGTCTACAAGTACAGCGACACGTCGTACTACGCGGTCTGGGGCTACGAGAACACGGGGACCTCGACGGTCGAGATCGCCGTCGGCACCAACAACCGGTTCGACCCGACGCCGGAAGGCCGGGGGCAGCCCACGAGGTTCGAGGTCGGACGGAAGACGAACGTGTTCTACGTGGGCTTCGACGGCTCGAATCTGGCGTGGGTGATCAACGGCACCGCCGTCACGGCCAACAAGAGCTCGACCTCCTGCAACACGTCCTCGGTCCCGCAGGGCAACGACAGCCCGCAGGCCGTCGGGATCATCGCCGCTGCGGCCGGCGTGATGGTCGTCGGTGGCGGGGCCTCCGGCTGGATGCTCCAGCGGCGCCGGCGCCGCACCGCCTGATCGCTGGGGCTCCGGGAGCAGCGTGGCTCCCGGGGTACCGGTCGACGACGCCCTCGTACACCCCCCTGTGCGAGGGCGTCGGCGCGCCCGCAGCAGGCGCAATCCCTTCGGAGCCGGGTTGCGTAGGTCCGCGAGGCTGCAGCATCCTCCCGCTCCCCCGCGAACGGAGCCGCCTCGTGAGTCGGAAGTGGTGGTACGTCATCGGCGCACTCGTCCTCGTCGTCGCCGTGGCGGGCTTCGGGATCTGGTACTTCGTGTTCCGCGACGACTCGCCACCGGCCGTGAGCATCGACCGAGCGAGCGAATCCATCGACAAGAAGGAGTCGGGCAAGTCCGAGCCCGCGAGGGGCCTCGACGGCACCTGGAAGATCGACACGTCGATCGGCAGCTTCGCGGACTTCACGAGCAGCTTCGCCGGCTACCGGGTGCAGGAGGAGCTCGCCAGCATCGGGGCCAAGACCGCCGTGGGTCGGACGCCGAACGTCGACGGCTCCTTCACGATCGACAGGAAGGAGATCCCGAAGGCCGAGTTCACCGTCGACATGAGCACGCTCAAGAGCGACGAGGATCGCCGCGACGGCGCCATCCGGAGCCAGGCGATCGAGACCGCTCGGTTCCCCACGTCGACCTTCACGCTCACGAAGCCGATCACCCTCGACCAGCTGCCAACCGAGGGTCAGAAGATCTCGGTGGACGCCACGGGTGATCTCACGTTGCACGGCGTCACCAAGAAGGTGACCATCCCGCTCCAGGCACAGCGTACGGGCAACGTGATCGCCGTCACCGGTCAGGTCGACATCCCGTTCGCGGACTTCGACATCGCCAAGCCGACGAGCTTCGCGGTCCTCTCCATCGAGGACCACGGCATCCTCGAGGTACAGCTCTTCCTCACCAAGACGGCGTGACCCTGTCCGTTCGTCCGGCGCGCGTCGCTGACGTCGCAGCGGTCCTGGAGCTCTGGCGCATCTCGACGGTTCCGAGCGCAACCGACGACGAGGACGCGCTCCGCTCCTTGCTCGCGCACGACGCGGAGACGCTGCTCGTCGCCGAGGTCGACGGGCGGGTCCGGGCGACGCTCGTGGCGGGGTTCGACGGGTGGCGCGGCCAGATGTACCGACTCGCCGTCCACCCGGACGAGCGCCGCGCGGGCGTCGCGCGGCGCCTCGTCGAGGATGCCGAGAGCCGGCTCCGCGGCCGCGGAGCCCGCCGGATCAGCGCGCTCGTGCTCGCCGACGACGGGGCCCGCGCGTTCTGGGGCGCGGTCGGCTACGAGGAGGACCGCGACGACCGGCGGTTCGTGAAGACGCTGCCCTGAGGCATCAGCCGCCTGCAGCCGCGGCTTCGGCGCGTTTCTGCATCTCGTCGGGCGCGACGTCCTCGACGTGCGTCGCGATGCTCCAGACGTGCCCGAACGGATCGCGGAGCTGCGCGGCGCGGTCGCCGTAGAACTTGTTCTCGAGCGGCTGGAGGACGTCAGCGCCTGCCGCGACGGCACGGTCGAAGGTCGCGTCGACGTCGTCGACGTAGATGTGGATGTTGACGGGCGAGCCGCCGATCGTGCCGGGGCCCTTGATCTCCATGTCGGGGAACTCGTCTGCCAGCATGATGACCGAGTCCCCGAGCTCCAGCTCCGCATGGCCGACCCGCCCGTCCGGCATGGGCATGCGCATGCGCTCCTTCGTGCCGAACACCTTCTCGTAGAAGTCGATCGCGTTGCTCGCGCCGTCGATGATCAGGTACGGCGTCACGCTGCGGTAGCCGTCGGGGATCGGGTTGACCTTGGCCATCGGGCATCCTCCGGGTCTGGTCCGGGCATTCTGCCGCGGCGGGTCACCGTGTCGCTCCGTCGAAGCGGTCGACGTCGGCGAGGTGCCGGTCGCGGGTCGCGTCGTCGAGGAACGAGGCGCGGAAGGAGTTCCGGGCCAGCTCGAGCACCTCCGCCCGCGTGAGACCGAGCGCAGGCGTGACCGCGGCGAGGTTGTCGGCCACATAGCCGCCGAAGTAGGCGGGGTCGTCGGAGTTGACGGTCGCACGGATCCCGCGCCGGAGCAGCGTCGCGAGGTTGTGGTGCTCGATCGAGTCGAAGACCCGCAGCTTCACGTTCGAGAGCGGGCAGACGGTGAGCGGGACCTCCTCGGCGACGAGTCGCTGCACGAGGCGGTCGTCGCCGACGCAGCGCACCCCGTGGTCGATGCGCGACGCGTGGAGCAGGTCGAGCGCCTGCCAGATGTACTCGGGAGGACCCTCCTCCCCCGCGTGCGCGACGGTGAGGAGGCCTTCGGCGCGTGCGCGGTCGAACACCGCGCGGAAGGTCTCGGGCGGGTTGCCGACCTCCGCCGAGTCGAGGCCGACGGCCGTGAGCGCGTCGCGGTGGGCGAGCGCACGGTCGAGCGTGGTCATCGCGGCCTCTGCGCTCTGGTCACGGAGGAAGCAGAGGATCAGGCGGGAGGTCAGGCCGAGCTCGCGCTCGGCCTCGGCGAGGGCGCCCGTGATGCCCGCGACGACGACGTCGAACCCGATGCCGCGATCGGTGTGCGTCTGGGGATCGAAGAAGATCTCCGCGTGGCGGACACCCTGGTCGACGGCGCGGCGGGTGTACGCGGCCGTGAGCTCGGCGAAGTCCTGCTCGTGCACGAGCACGTTGCAACCCGCGTAGTAGAGGTCGAGGAACGACTGGAGGTCGTCGAAGCCGTACGCGCGGCGGACCGCCTCGACGTCGGGGTACGGCAGCGAGATGCCGTTGCGCGCCGCGAGCTCGAACATGAGCTCCGGTTCGAGGGTGCCTTCGATGTGGAGGTGCAGCTCGGCCTTCGGGAGCGCCCGGAACCAGGCGTCGTCCATCGCCCGAATGTAGGGCTCCCCCGTTCGGCCGCCCCCGACGTGCTGGTTTGGTCGATCGAGGGGCAGAGGCCCCCGATCGACCAAACAAGAAAGAGCGCCGCGCTCATGGGCCCCGCAGGTCGTAGCCTCCTGCCCATGGCCCACGACAAGACGCTCCGGACCGGCAAGGACAAGAAGCAGGGCAAGAGCCTCAAGGAGAAGCGCGCGGTGAAGAACGCGAAGCGGGCGGAGCGCGCCGCCTCCCAGCGGACCGCGCAGCCCTAGACCGCTAGCGCCAGGCGCCGTCCCGGCAGAGCTGGCACCGATGGACCTCGACTCGTCCGATCGCGATCCCGACCATCGGCCGGCCGTCCTCGGCGGTCATGCGGTGGATCGCGACGCCGACGTCGGGAGGCCGGGACACGTCGATCGGTTGCAGGCAGCCCGGGCACTGGATCGCCCGCTCGCGCTCGAGGACAGATGCCATCCCACCCTCCTTGCGGGCACGGTAATGCTTGCGCGCGCGCAAGTGGTGGATGGTGCTGCTGAGGTTGGTGTGATTCGCGCGCCCGCCGGCGCCACGAATCCCGCTTGGTGGCGTGCGGGCCCGTCGGCCAGCCTGGCCCGATGCAGCACCTGAGCACCGCGGACCTGGAGCAAGGCGTCGGCGACGTGCGCGGCGCACCACGCGACGACGGCCGCGTCGAGATGATCGTGCGCCGGCCCGCGGTCGACGTGCGCGAGGTGCTCGACGAGGCCTGGCTCGACCTCGCCTTCGGCCTCGACGGCGACACGTGGCGCGAGCGCGGGAGCAGCAGCACCGCCGACGGCTCGGCGAACCCCGAGGCACAGGTGACCGTCATGAGCGCACGCTCCGCGGAGCTCATCGCCGGCGACCGCGACCGCTGGCCACTGGCCGGCGACCAGCTGTTCGTGGACCTCGATCTCGGGGGCGCGAACCTCCCGCCGGGAACTCGCCTAGTGCTCGGTGACGCGGTGATCGAGGTGAGCGCGAAGCCGCACACGGGTTGCAAGAAGTTCGCGGAGCGGTTCGGTCAGGACGCGGCGCGTTTCGTCAACTCGCCGGTCGGGAGGGAGCTGAACCTGCGGGGCATCAACACCCGCGTCGTCGTCCCGGGCGCGGTCCGGGTGGGCGACGTGGTGCGCAAGGCGTCAGACTCTCCTACATGACACGACACCACCGCGCCGCTGCTGCGCTCCTCGTCCTGCTCCTCACGCTGTGCGCCGGTCCGGCCGCGGGCGTGTCGGCCGGCGCCGGACGCCCGCCCGACGAGAGCACCAACGACGCGCGGGGCCGTCAGCTCGTGGACCGATTCCTCGTGCTGATCAAGGAGAAGGACGTGGCCGGGCTGCGCCGGTTCCTGTCGCCCGCGTTCCAGGTCCAGCGTGCCGATGGCTCGTACTTCGACAAGGCGAAGTACCTGCACAATCCCCTGCCCACGCTCGAGAAGTACGAG
>DATBSK010000126.1:0-13685 GCA_036559825.1 Acidimicrobiia bacterium
GCTCGGGTCCCCGGGGTGGCCGCGCCGGCACGCGATCGCGGCCGCGTTCGGGCCCGTCCTCGCCTGCCGTCGCGACCTCTTCCTCGCGCACGGCGACCGGCCCGCCGTGCGGTCCTCGGTCGTCGAGGACGTCGCGCTCGCGCACTCGGTCGCAGCGGAGGGCGTGCCGGTCGAGACGTACGCCGGCGACGGAGTCGTCGCGTTCCGCATGTACGACCGCCCGAGCCGGCTCGTCGAGGGATGGGCCAAGAACGCGGCGTCGGGGGCCCACATCGTTCCGCCGCTGCGGCTCGTGCTCGTCGTCGCGTGGGTCGCGGCATGCCTCGCGAGCGGGGGATGGCTCCTCGGCGGCTCCGTGCCGGCCGTGGCGATCTACGCAGCCTTCGCGCTCCAGTGCTTCGTGCAGCTCCGTCAGCTCGGCTCGTTCGGCGTCGTCAGCGCGGCGTTGTACCCGGTGCTCGCAGTCGTCTTCGTGCTGGTCTTCCTCGTCTCGCTCGCGCAGCTGGCACGCGGCGAGGTGCGTTGGAGAGGCCGCCGCATCCCGTTGCGGCGCGCGGCCCGGGCGAGCTGACGTGGCGTCGGCGGACAACGTCGTGCTCGCGCTCGCCGGCGCCGCGGTGTGGGGCGCCTGGAGCGCGGCGTGCGGCTACGCGGCTCACCGCATCCCGAGTGCGCGCCTCGACCGCGACGGCCGGCTGCTGCGGCTCCGCGCGTGGGAGCGTGCCGGTCGCGCCTACGAGCGGCTCCTGCGCATCAAGCGCTGGAAGGACCTCCTTCCCGAGGCGGGCGCGCTCTTCCGCGGCGGCTTCTCGAAGCGCCGCGTCACGCGGCACGACCGCGCGTACCTCGAGAGCTTCCTCGTCGCGACCCGGCGCGCGGAGCTCGCGCACTGGCCCATCCTCGCCCTCGCGCCGACGTTCTTCCTGTGGATCCCGATCGCCGGCATGCCCTGGTGGCTGGCGCTCGCGATGGCGGGTTACGGCGTGGTCGCGAACGTGCCGTGCATCCTCGTGCAGCGGTACAACCGCGCGCGGCTCGAACGTATCCTCTCACCCCGGACGCGATCGGGGAGCGCGGCATGAGACTCTGGGACGACGACGTCGAGGCGATGCGGGCCGAGGCGCGCGAGGCGGTCAGCGCGGGGTTCGACTCCGTCAAGGAGCTGATCGGCGCGCCCGAGACGTTCCCCGAGGATCCGGTCGAGCGCGCGGAGCTCGCGCGCGCGCAGTTCGCCCGCGTGTACGTTCCCCTGCCCGACGCGATCGACCGCGTGATCGCCGGTGTCCCCTGCCGCCTGTTCCTGCCCGACGGACCACCGTCGGCGATCTACCTCCACTTCCACGGCGGCGGCATGATCCTCGGCGCGCCCGTGATGAACGACCTCGGCAACGCGGATCTCGCCAAGCGGTTCGCGCTCGCGGTCGTCTCGGTCGACTACCGGCTCGCCCCCGAGCACCCGCATCCCGCCGGCCCGGACGACTGCCTCGCGGTCGCGGCGTGGCTCCTCGAGCACGGCGCCGACGAGCTCGGCGCCTCGCGCCTCGTGATCGGCGGCGAGTCCGCCGGCGGGTACCTCGCCGCGCTCGTGCCGCTGCGCATCCGCGACGAGCTCGACGCGATCGACCACGTCGCCGGCCTCAACCTCGTCTTCGGCGTCTACGACTGGGGCCGCTCACCGAGCCAGCGCGGACGCCGGCCCCACGACGGTCCCGACGTGCTCGACCCGGCCGGCATCGAGTTCTTCACCGGCGCATACCTCCCCGGCCGCACCGACGACGAGCGTCGCGACCCCGCGATCTCGCCGCTCTACGCCGACCTGCACGGCATGCCGCCGGCCATGATGAGCGTCGGGACCTGCGATCACCTCGTCGACGACACCCTCATGCTCGCGGCGCGCTGGGCGGCGGCAGGGAACGAGCTGGAGCTGTTCGTCGCTCCCGACATGCCCCACGGGTTCATGGCGTACCCGTGCAGCCTCACGGACCTCTGGCTGGCGCGCACGCACGCGTGGTTCGCGGGCGTGCTCGGGCGCTGAGTCGGCGGCGTCGCGTCAGGAGACGGGGACGGCGCCCGCCTCGATCACCTCGGGCACCGGTGGCTCCCGGGTGAAGGCGGGCTTCGCGGCCCGGCGCACGTCGTCGGCCTCGCGCCGGTCCGCGGGGCTGAATGCCTGCGTCGTGCAGCAGAACTCCACCGCGATGCCGTTGGGATCGTCGATGTAGATCGACGTGCACCAGCCGTGGTCGATGCGCAGCACGTCGTGACCGTGGTCGAGCCACCGCTGCTGCGCCGCGTCGAGCGCAGCGATGTCGGGCGCGTCGAACGCGAGGTGGTTCGTCCACGACGGCAGGCCGAGACCGCGGCTGATCGACGGATCGAAGTCGGGCGCGATCGCCGGGTCGTCGTGCACGTCCCAGAAGGCCAGGCACGTGCCGTCGCCCGTGTCGTAGAAGAGGTGGCGCGCCCATCCGCCCTCGGGGGCCGGCGCGGCCTCGGCCTTCACCAGCTCGAAACCCATGACCTCGGTGTAGAAGCGATGCGTCGCCTCGAGGTCGTTGGTCGCGATCGCGACGTGATGAAAGCCCATCGTTGCTCCTTCGTCCCCGGTGCACGGTACTTCGTCGCTCGGCCGGAGACGAGATCACTAGCCTGCGGCCGGTGGAGGCGGCGAGCGGTCCCGACGCGATCGAGGTGATCGACCTCGTGAAGGAGTTCGGGCCGCGACGCGTCATCGACGGCGTGTCGTTCACCGTGCCGCGCGGCCAGGTGTGCGCGCTGCTCGGACCGAACGGCGCCGGGAAGACGACCACGATCCACATGTTGCTCGGCCTCACGCTGCCGTCGTCGGGCACGATCCGCATCCTCGGCACGGACGTGGTTGCCGATCGCAGCGCCGCGCTCGCGCGCACCAACTTCACCGCTTCCTATGTGTCGCTGCCATGGCGGCTGAAGGTGCGCGAGCTGCTGCGCATCTACGCGGAGCTCTACGAAGTCCCCGACCCCGAGCAGGCGATCGCCGAGGTCGGTGAGCTGCTCGGCATCGGCCGGTTCCTCGATCGCCTGGGCCAGAGCCTCTCGACGGGCCAGCAGACGATCGTCCTGCTCGCCAAGGCGCTCGTGAACCGGCCCGAGCTGCTGTTCCTCGACGAGCCGACGGCGTCCCTCGACCCCGAGCGCGCCGTCGCCGTGCGGACCTTGCTCCGCCGGATCGCCGACGAGCGGGGCATGACGATCCTGATCACGAGCCACAACATGACCGAGGTCGAGCGCCTCGCCGACCGCATCCTGTTCGTCGCCAACGGGCGCATCGCCGCCGACTCGACCGCCGCCGAGCTCCGGGAGCGCTTCGGCGCCGAGGACCTCGAGGAGGTCTACCTGAAGGTCGCGGCAGGCGCGCTCGACGAGCCGAGCGCCGAGATGCTCGTGGAGGAGCGCGGCGCGCCACCGCCCGTCGACCTGATGGGCGACGACCTCCTGGAAGAGGAGCGCTTGCCGTGAGCTTGCGGCATGTCAAGGGCGTGCTGCTCCAGAACCTCTACGTGATGAAGCACAGCCCGCTGCGGATCATGGAGATGATCTACTGGCCCTTCATCGAGGTCGTGCTCTGGGGGTTCATCACCACCTATCTCGAGGGGCGCAGCGAGATCCCCGGTGGTGTGGGGATCCTCCTCGGTGCCGTGGTCCTCTGGGACGTCTGCTTCCGCACGCAGCAGGAGCTCGCGATGACCCAGCTCATGGACATGTGGGACCGGAGCATCCTCAACCTGTACGCGTCGCCGTTGCGCCAGTCCGAGTACGTCACCGGCGCCATCGTGTTCTCGTTCTTCCGTGTCGCGATCGGCAGCGTCCTCCTCTCCGTGTTCGTCGCCATCGCCTTCGACTTCAACATCCTCGACGTCGGCGCCGTGCTCGTGCCCGCGTTCCTGATCCTGCTGCTGTTCGGCTGGGCCCTCGGCCTGCTCATCCGCTCCTGCGTGCTGCGCTTCGGGTCGAACGCCGAGGTGCTCGCCTGGTCGCTCGCCCTGCTGCTGCAGCCGGTTGCCGCGGTCTTCTACCCGATCTCGTCGCTGCCGGAATGGCTCCAGCCGATCGCGCAGCTCGTGCCCGTGTCGCACGTCTTCGAGGCGATGCGCGCGTTCCTCGCCGACGGCGACGTGCTGTGGGGCCAGCTGGCGCTCGGCGCCGCGCTCGACGTCGTGTACCTCGCCGTGGGCGCCGTCGTGCTCCGGCTGGCGTACCGCAGCGTGCGCACGCGGGGCCTGCTGTCACGCCCCGGCTACTGATGGCCGGCGTCGAGCGGCCTCGACGGTCGACGCCGGAGGAGACGCCGCGTGCGGCGTCGACCAATGGAGGCGGTGAGGGCCTCACCGAGGCCGACGTCGGTCCGGAGCCGATGCCCGAGGTCGTGCGGTGGGTCGACGAGGCACGGGATGCGGGCGTGCGCGACTGGGACGCGATGGTCGTCGCGACCTGCGGCGAAGGTGGCGTCCCCTCGGCGCGCGTCGTCCTGTTGCGCGGGCTCGACGAGCGCGGCTTCTGCTTCTACTCGAGCTACGAGAGCCGCAAGGGACGCGAGCTCGCCGTGAACCCGCGCGCCGCCGTCGTCCTCCACTGGCGCGAGCAGGGACGCCAGATCCGCGCGGTCGGCGTGGTCACGAAGCTGAAACCCGAGGAGTCGACGGGCTACTGGCGGAACCGCCCGCTCGCCAGCCGGCTCTCGGCGTGGGCGTCGCAGCAGAGCGACCCGGTGCGCGACCGCGCCGCGCTCGAGGAGGCGGTGGCGGCGGTGCAGGCGCGCTTCGGCGACGACGACGTGCCGCTCCCTCCGTTCTGGGGTGGGTACCGGGTGACGCCCGACGAGGTCGAGCTCTGGCAGCACCGCGACGACCGTCTGCACGACCGGATCGCGTACCGGCGCGAGGACGGCAGCTGGATCCGCGAACGCCTTCAGCCCTGACGGCGGAGCGGCTCACTCGAGCGTCGGCGATGGCTCGACGCGCTCGGCGCGCCACGCTTCGAGCACCGCGACGTAGACGACGACGCGTCCGAGCACGAGCAGCCACAGGAGGATCGCGAAGACGACACCGATCGTCCCGTAGAGCTCCGAGGAGCTCGAGACGTATCGAGGCACGACGTACGCGCCGACGACCTTGAGCACCTCGAACGCCACCGCGGCGAGCAACGCGGGCACGAGGACGATGTGCCAGTCGACGAGCGGCCGGTTCGGCAGCACCCAGGACGTCCACATCCACAGCGCGGCGTTGCCCGCGAGCGTCGTGACCAGCACGAGCGGGGCGAACCAGCCCGGCAGCAGATCCCAGAGCGACGTCGCGCCGAGCGCGAGCGCGATGAGGACCCCGGCGCCCAGCAACCAGCCCAGTCCGCGGACGCGATCACGCCAGCCCCGCCCGGGGACGTGCCATGCGGCGTCGAACGCGTTGGCGACGACGAGGGCGAAGCTCGACCCGAGCCAGACGATGCCCAGGATCCCGACGACGGTCGTGAGGCGCCGGCTCCGTTGCGCCGCTGCGACCGAGTCCGTGACGATCTTCGCCGCGTCACCGGTCAGGCCGAGCTCCTTCGTGATGTCCGCGGCGAGATGCGTGTTGTCAGCGGAGACGAAGCCGAGGACCGCCACGGCGAGGACGAGCAGCGCGAACAACGCGAGGAAGCCGTACAGGGTCACGCCACCCGCGAGCGTCGGACCCCCGATCGCGTCGTACCGGCGCTGCAGCTCACGGATCCAGTCGATCGCGCGCCGGATCACCGGGACAGGCTCGCACGTGGCGCCCGCACACGACAGGATCGGCCCGTGACGACGGCCGCGAGCGTCCTCCTGGGCGTCGCCGTCGTGTTCGCGGTCACCGACTGGGTCGCGGTCGCGCGGGGTAACCGCCGCGTCGAGTACGTCGCGAAGCCCGGCGCGACGCTCGCGCTCGTCGGCGTGGCGGCGACGCTGGATGCCGCGCACAGCGACACACAGGCGGTCTTCGTGGCCGCGCTCGTCGCCTCGCTCGCGGGCGACGTGTTCCTGATGCTGCCCGGCGATCGGTTCGTGCCCGGGCTCGCGTCGTTCCTGGTCGCGCAGATCCTCTACACGGTCGGTTTCGCGCTGCACGCCGGAGACGCGGGGGAGTACGCGGTCGGCGTCGTCGTCGCGGCCGCGCTCGTGACGCCGCTCGCGGTCCGCTTCGTCCGCGCGCTCCGCGCGTCACGGCGTGATGCGCTCGTGCTCCCCGTCGTCGCGTACATGAGTGCGATCTCCGTGATGCTGGTGAGCGCGATCGCCAGCGGCGACGCGTTCGCCGTCGTCGGCGCACTGGCGTTCGTGGCGTCCGACTCGCTCATCGCCGAGACGCGGTTCGTGCAGCCACGCCCATGGGGCCCGGTGGCGATCATGGTGACCTACCACGTCGCCCAGCTCGGCCTCGTGCTGTCGCTGCTCGCATGAGGCGTCCCTCACCGTCGTGGGGAGGGTTCAGGGACGCAACCGTTACAGCAGCAGCGGGGCGGGGCGGCGGGCCTCGATGCCGACGCTCTTGCGGTGCTCGGCGATCTGGTCGATCGAGCACATCGCGATGCGGTGCCGCTCGGCGAAGTCGAGGAGGACCTCGAAGCACGCAGCCTCGCCGTCGTCGTCGAGGACCTCGCAGGTGACGGCGACCGGCGGCAGCCCCGCGAGCACGGCGAGGTCGACCGCGGACTCCGTGTGCCCGCGGCGCTCGAGCGTGCCGCCGGCGCGGGCACGCAGCGGGAACACGTGGCCCGGGCGGCGGAACTCGGACGGGCAGGCGTCGGAGTCGACGCAGCGGCGGATCGTGAGCGCGCGGTCCGCCGCGCTGATGCCGCTGCCGCCGTCGACGTGGTCGATCGGGACGGTGAAGGGTGTGTCGCACCCCGCGATCTCGGGCGCGACCATCGGCGTGAGCTCGAGCCAGTCGATGATCTCGGGCGCCGCGGGCATGCAGATGAGGCCGCGCGCCCACCGGAGCATGAAGTTGAGCGCGTCGGGCGTGACCCAGCTCGCCGCCATCTGGAGGTCGCCCTCGTTCTCGCGGTCCTCGTCGTCGACGACGAGGACCATCTCGCCGCGCCGGATCCGCTTCAGGGCTTCTTCGATCGGAGCAAGCGCCATCGTGCGTTCCTTCATCGTGTCGGTCATGTCAGTTCGCGCGTTCGAGGTCGTGCGCGCCGCGGGGCAGCGTGACGACCATCCGGCAGCCGTGCGGGTCGCGCGGCTCGGGGTGGATCTCACCGCCGTGGAGGTCGACGATCCAGCGCGCGATCGCGAGCCCGAGCCCGGCGCCGCCGTCGGAGGAGGAGCGTGCCGCGTCGAGCCGCTCGAAGCGGTTGAACACGCGCGACCGGTCGGCGTCGGGGATCCCCGGGCCTTCGTCGAGCACCTCGATCACGACGCCGGTGTCGTGCCGGCGCGCGCGCACCTCGACGACGCCGCCGCTCGGTGAGAACCGCACCGCGTTCTCGAGCAGGTTCGCGACGACCTGGTGCACGCGCTCGGGGTCGCCGTCCGCCATGAGGTCCTGCGGCTCGACGTCGACGGCGAGGTCGACCGTGGGCTCGTGCAGCTGCTGCTCCCGCACCGCGTGCTCGAGCAGTGGCTCGACGCGGAACTCGGCCCGGTCGAGCGGCACGGTCCCGGCCTCGAGCCGCGAGAGGTCGAGGAGCTGGGCGACGAGTCGGCCGAGCCGCTCGACCTGGCGCATCATCGTGCGCAGGGTCTCGGGGTCGGGCTCGGCGACGCCGTCGGCGAGGTTCTCGAGCTGCGCCTGCAGCGCGGTGATGGGCGTCCGCAGCTCGTGGGAGACGTTGGCGACGAGGTCGCGGCGCATGCGGTCGGTCTGGGCGAGCTCGCCGGCCATGTCGTTGAAGGCGCGCGCGAGCGCGCCGACCTCGTCGTGGGAGGTCGACGTGACTCGGCGGGAGTAGTCGCCTCGGGCCATCGCGTCCGCCGCCGTCGCCATCTCGCGCAACGGGCTGGTCATGCCCCGTGAGAGCCACCAGACGATGCTCATCGCCACGAGGCCGGCGAGGACACCGCTCACCGATGGCCACACGCCGATCTTGACGCCGACCCAGAAGACGAAGATCGTCACCGCGACCGCCGCCGCGATCACGAACCCGAGCTTGAGCTTGATCGACGGCAGGGGATCGAGCGGCCGCCGGACGTCGATGTGCGGGACGTCGTGGACGCGGTGTCGTGCGGCTCTGCCATCCGACACCGCACGAGACGCCGCTTGCGGCGTCGACCCATGGAGGCGCTTCACCGGCCTGCTCCCGGTGCGTCCCCTGCCGCGTAGCCGACGCCGTGCACGGTGCGCACCGCGTCACGGCCGAGCTTGCGGCGCAGGGCGCGGACGTGCGAGTCGACCGTGCGCGCGCCGGATCCGTCGCGGTAGCCCCACACCTCCCCGAGCAGCTGCTCGCGGCTGAAGACCCGTCCCGTGCGCTTCACGAGGTGCGCGAGGAGGTCGAACTCGGTGGGGGTGAGGTGCACCTCGCGCCCGCGGCGGCGCACCCGCCGGCCGGCGACGTCGAGCTCGATGTCGCCCAGCCGCAGGGTCTGGTCAACGGCGCCGGTACGCCGTTCGGGCTCGCGCTCGACCCGCCGCAGCAGCGCGTGGATGCGCGCGACGAGCTCGCGCGCGCTGAAGGGCTTCGTGAGGTAGTCGTCGGCCCCGACGGCGAGCCCGACGACGAGATCGGTCTCGGAGTCGCGCGCGGTGAGCATGAGGACGGGCACCGGCCGCTCGTGCTGGATCCGGCGGCACACCTCGAGACCGTCGAGCCCCGGGAGCATGAGGTCGAGGACGACGAGGTCGGGCCGGAGCCGCTCGCACGCGGCGACGCCATTCGGCCCGTCCGTCGCGACCTCGACCGCGAAGCCCTCGCTGCGCAGCCGGGCGGCGATCGCACCCGCGATCGTCGCCTCGTCCTCGACGACGAGGATCGTGCGCGTCGTCGTGTCGGGCACCGCGTCCTGCGGCGGGCGCGCCACGACGCTCAGGGGGCTCGGAGGCACGACGCCCAGCCTAGGGAAGGCCTGTCGAGGAGTCCTGCCGGAGATGTGTGGATTCGGTGCACCCGATCGCGGCTCACGAGAGGGGCACGGTGCCGCCCGGATCGAGCGCGAGCCGCACGTGCGCGCCGAGGGACGGCGGCTCCTCGTCGCGGACCACCACGTCGGCCGTCTGGCCGTCGGGCCCGAGCACGACCTGCACTCTCCAATGGTCGCGTCGGAACGTCCGGGCCTGCACGCGCCCGCTGAGCTCGCCGGCCGGGGCGAGGTGCAGCGCGTCCGGCCGCACCGCGAGACGGGCGCTGCCGTCCGCGGCGATGACGTTCCAGCCGAGGAACCGCGCGACGAACTCGGTCGCCGGCCGCCGCCACAGCTCCACCGGTGCATCCACCTGCTCGACCCGGCCCGCGTGCAGGACCGCGACCCGGTCGGCGAGGCCGAAGGCCTCGTCGTGGTCGTGCGTGACGACGAGCACCGACTGGCCGAGCTCGCGGAACAGCCGACCGAGGTCCTCGACCAGGCGCTCGCGGAGGTGCCGGTCGAGCGCGCCGAGCGGCTCGTCGAGCATGAGCAGCTCGGGTGCCGGCGCCAGGGCGCGCGCGAGCGCGACGCGCTGCTGCTCGCCGCCGGAGATCTCGCCGACGCTCCGGTGCTCGTACCCCGCGAGACCGACCAGCTCGAGCATCGTCCGCGCCCGCGACTCGGCATCGGGCCGGGTGGCGCCGTGCATGCGCGGGCCGAAGGCGACGTTGCCGAGCACGTCGCGATGCGGGAAGAGGGTGTGGTCCTGGAACATGAGGCCGAGACCGCGGTGCTGCGGTGCGACGCCGGCGAGGTCGCGGCCGTCGCGCACGATCCGACCGTCGGCGAGCGGCTCGAGGCCGGCGATGGCGCGCAGGAGGGTCGATTTGCCCGACCCGCTCGGGCCGAGCACCGCCACGATCTCACCGGTGCCGACCGACAGATCGACGTCGTCGATCGCGCGGTGCTCTCCGAAGCACACCGTGAGGTGCTCGACCGCGAGCATGCTCAGAAGGTCCCGACGTCGGCGACGCGGGCGCGGTCGACGAGCAGCACCGACACCGCGGCGAGGACCAGGAGGATCGTGCTCGCGGCCATCGCGGCGCCGAAGCTCGTGGCGCCGGGCTGGCCGAGCAGGCGGAAGATGACGACGGGCAGCGTCGGCCGGTCGGGTCGGGCGAGGAAGATCGTCGCGCCGAACTCGCCGAGCGCGATCGCGAAGGCGAAGCCGCCCGCCACGGCCAGGGCGCGCGCCACGATCGGCAGGTCGACCTCGCGCCAGACGCGGCGGGGCGACGCGCCGAGGAGCGCGGCCGCTTCGCGCAGTCGTGGGTCGATCGACCGCAGCACCGGCGTCGTGATGCGCACGACGAAGGGGATCGCCACGAGCGCCTGCGCGATCGGCACCAGCATCCACTCCGTCCGCAGGTCGAGCGGCGGCTCGTCGAGCGCGATGAGGAACCCGAAGCCGATCGTCACCGCCGACACCCCGAGCGGGAGCGTGAGCGCGGCGTCGAGCGCTCCGGCCCGCCGGGTGCGCACGATCGCGAACGCGGCGAGTCCGCCAACGGTGAGGGCGAGCACGGCTGCGACCGCGGCGTACGACAGGGAGTTCCAGATCGCCTCGTCGGGTGGCACGAAGAGGATGCTCGACGCGTGGATCGTCCCGAGCGCGCGGAAGTTGTCGAGCCCGACGCCGCTCGCGGTGTCGAACGCCCGCGCGACGAGGACGGCGATCGGGGTGCCGAGCAGCACGACGGCGATCGCGAGGTTGACGCCGATGAACGCACGCTCGCCGATCGTGCGCGGCGCGCGCGCCGACTCACGGGCGGGTCGCAGCCGGAGCGCGACGTGACGGCGACCCTGGAGGCGCTCCGTGACGACGAGCAGCGCGAGGACGGCGACGAGCTGGATGATCGACAGCGCGGCGGCGGTGCGGAGGTCGAGCAGCTGGGCGGTCTGGCGGTAGATCTCGGTCTCGAGGGTCGAGCGCGTCGGCCCCCCGAGCACGAGCACGACCCCGAACGATGTGAACGTGAAGAGGAACACGATCGCCGCGGCGGCGGCGATCGCCGGGCGCAGCGCGGGGAGGGTCACGGACGTGAACGCGCGCAGCCGGGATGCACCGAGCATGCGAGCCGCCTCCTCGTCACGCGGGTCGAGGTGCGCCCACATCCCGCCGACCGTCCGGACGACGACGGCATAGTTGAAGAACACGTGCGCGAGCAGCATCGCTCCGAGCGACGGCCCGACACCGAGGGCGAGGAACGCGGACGCGACCACGACGGTCGGGAGCACGAAAGGCACGACGACGAGCGCACGAATGACGGACGCCCCGCGCAGGCGGAACCGCGTCAGGGCGTACGCGGCGGGCAGACCGACGACGAGGGTGAGCAGGGTCGAGAGCAACGCCTGCCACACCGTGAACCACGCGATGGCGCGCACGCCGGGGTCACCGACGGCCTCGGTGAGCGGCGACACGTCGAGCGCACCGCCGGGCCACAGCCCTCGCCCGAGGATCGTGAGAACCGGGTAGACGAAGAAGACACCGAGGAACGCGAGCGGCACCGTGAGCATCACGGCGCGCCCCCACGACGGGCGCCGCGCGAGGTTCACCTCAAGACCGTGTCGGTCCATTCGTCGATCCAGCGCTCACGGTTGCGGCCGATGCTCGCGGGCGTCATCGACGCGGGGTGCGCCGGGACGTCGGCGAACTTGGTGAAGACGGCCGGCAGCCCGACGTCGGCGCGCGCCGGGAACACGAACATCTGCAAGGGCACGTCGGCCTGGAACTCCTTCGAGAGCATGAACTCGACGAGTGCCGTCGCCTCCTTCACGTGCTCGGTGCCCTTGAGCACGCCCGCGAACTCGATCTGGTCGAAGCAGGTGTCGAGCACCGTGCCGATCGGGGAGGTCTTCGGCTGCGGGTCGGCGAAGTACACGGCCGCCGGCGGGCTCGATGCGTAGGAGACGACGAGCGGCCGGTCACCGTTGCCCTCGCCGGCGCTGAAGGACCCGTTGTACGCCTCCTCCCAGCCGTTCACGACCTCGACGCCGTTGTCGCGCAGGCGCGCCCAGTAGTCGCGCCACCCATCCTCTCCGAATCGGTCGATGGTCGCGAGCAGGAACGCGAGACCGGGCGACGACGTCGCGGGGTTCTCGACGACGAGGAGGTCGCGGTACTTCGGGCGTGCCAGGTCGCGCAGCGTGCGCGGCGACTCCAGGTGGTGGCGCGCGAAGTAGCGCTTGTCGTCGTTGATGCAGACCGCACCGTGGTCGATCGGGTAGGCGCGGCCGCTCGGGTCGAGGCGCAGGTCGGCAGGCACGTGCGCGAGGCCCCGCACGTTCGCAGGCTTCACGGGGAGGAAGATGTCCTCGGCGAGCGCTCTGGTGAGGAACGTGTTGTCGACCCCGAAGAGCACGTCGCCGATCGGATGGTCCTTCGTGAGGATCACCTGGTTCAGCGCGGCACCCGCGTCGCCGGCAGGGAGCACCTCGACGTCGATGCCCGTCCGCCGGCTGAAGTCGCGCAGCACCTTCTTCGAGATCGCGAACGAGTCGTGGGTGACGAGGCGGACCGTCACGTGGCGGGATGGCTGGCTCCCCCCTGTGGCGGGTGCGGCAAGGGCGACGAGGACACCCGCCGCCAGCGCCAGCGGGGTGAGGGCGGTTCGGATGCGGTTCACGATGCTGCGTCTCCTCCGAGGCCGAGGGCATGGGGTTGGACGGCGAGCACGACGCCGGACCGCACCGACACGGATCCGGCCGTCCCGACGAGCTCGTTGCTGACCCCGAGCGTCGAGCCCGCCCGCAGTGGTGCGTCGTGCAACGGGAAGCGGAGGCCGATGGTCGTCACTCCGAACGCCGGCCCGCCCACCGCCAGGAGGCTGACGAGCTCGCCGGGAGACCCGTTGATCGGTGCCTCGCGCCGGACGACCGTCACGTGAGCCGCCCCGAGCCACGCGTCGAGCTCGACGTCGGCGAGGTCGGGAGCGGCGAGCAGCAGCACGTTGGCGACGAAGTGGTCGAGCCGCCCGCCGTGACCGCCGACGACGGTGATGCGCTCGACGCGCCGCTCGCACGCGGCGAGCAGCGCGAGCTCGAGGTCGGTGGCGTCCTTGTCGGTGGGGTGACGGTCGACGAGCGCGCCCGCTTGCTCGACCCGCGCGAGGACGTCGGGCTTCAGCGAGTCGAAGTCACCGATCGCGAGATCGACGTGCCGTCCCAGCGTGAGCGCGTGCTCGACGCCCGCGTCGGCGCCGATCACGAGGCCGTCGCGCGGGAGCCGCCTGGCGAGCGGCGCCGGAGGCGGATCGCCACCGGCGAACACCAGCGCGACGCTGTCCTTCACCTTCATGGGTTCGCTCGCTGCGAGCCGGGATACCCGTCTCGCGGGCGCTCGCTCACGGTCCAGCTCCCTCCGCCGGAATTACCCGGAGCAGGTTCGGCGGGTCGATGACGCTGCCGCCGTGGTGGCGACCCGGTCACCCTCTCAGCCCGGCTGGCCCGAGCTCCCCTGGGATCTGCGCGCACGCGTGTGCGCGTGTGAGCATGCTACCAACGCGCACCCCGACGCAGGAGACGAGATGGCGAGGCAGCGAGTGAGCAGATGGTGATGGCGAGCGAG
>DATBSK010000127.1:0-15598 GCA_036559825.1 Acidimicrobiia bacterium
GCGCACGCGCCGGGCGAGCTGCTGACCGGCCACGTCGATCGCCACGGCGGCGCGCTCACGCGCCTCGTCCCCGAGCTCCGGCGACGGGTCGACGACGTGCCCGAGCCGCGCAAGCTCGACCCGGAGACCGAGCAGCTCGAGCTGTTCGACGCGGTGGTCGACGTCCTCGACACGCTCGCGGCCGACGCGCCGTTGCTGCTGGTGATCGACGACGCGCACTGGGCCGACGCCTCGAGCCTCGGCCTGCTGCGGCACGCCGTCCGTCACCTGCCGCCGACTGCCGCGGCGCTGGCCGTGGTGACGTACCGCGACACCGACGTCGACCGCACGCATCCGCTCGCGGCGATGATCGGCGACTTCCGCCGCGAGCCGCGCGTCGACGACTACCCGCTGCGGGGCATGGACGAGGCCGGGATTCGCGCGCTCCTCACCGCCGCGGGCGGTCACGAGCTCGACGAGATCGCGATCGAGTTCGCCGGCGTCCTCGAGCGCGAGACCGAGGGCAACCCCTTCTTCATCGGCGAGGTGCTGCGCCACCTCATCGAGACGAACGTGCTCGTGCAGGAGGAGGGCCAGTGGCGGGGCTCGGTGTCGATCGACGAGATCGGCATCCCCGAGGGTGTGCGCGACGTGGTCGGCAGGCGCCTGTCACGACTCACCGACGATGCGAACGCGACGCTGCGCACCGCCGCCGTCGTGGGCCGCGAGTTCCCGGTCGACCTCGTGGCCGAGGTCGCGGGGCTCGCAGAGGACGCGGTGCTCGAGCACGTCGAGTCGGCGATCGCAGCGCGCCTCGTCGACGAGGTCCCCCGCTCGCCGGGTCGGATGAGCTTCTCGCACGCGCTCGTCCAGTCGACGCTCGTCGAGGAGCTGAGCACGACGCGGCGCGTGCGGCTGCACGCCGCCATCGGCGCCGCGCTCGAGGAGCGCGGTGGCGCGACGTCGGCCGAGCTCGCGCACCACTTCGCCGAGGGCGCGACAACGGGCGTCGCCGACCGTGCGCTCGAGTACGCGCGCAGGGCCGCGACCGAGGCGTCGGAGCGACTCGCCTACGACGAGGCCGTCCACTTCTTCGATCTCGCGCTGGAGATGCTCGAGGTCGCCGACGGCGACTCCCGCACGCGCGCCGAGCTGCTCGTCGCACGTGGATGGGTGCACCATCTCGCCGGCGACCAGGACGCCGGGCGGGCGGACGCGCTCGTCGCGGCCGACCTGGCGCGGAGCATCGACGCACCGGACCTCATCGCCCGTGCCGGCATCGCGTACCGCGGGGAGCTGGGCCACTGGGCGACTCCCGCCGACCCGATCGCGGTCGAGCTCATGCGCGAGGGTCTCGCGCGCCTGCCGGCCGACGACCTGATGACACGCGCCGACACCATGGCGGGGCTGGCACAAGCGCTCGTGCTCGTGCCGGGTGACGAGGCGCTGACCGTCGCCGAGGAGGCCGACGTGCTCGCGCGCGACGCCGGTGCCGACGAGGCGCTGAGCCGGGCGTTCCTCGCGCGTGCGTGGGCGCTGCGCTCGCGGGGCCGCGGTGAGGAGCTGCTTCGAGTCGCGGAGGAAGGAGTCGAGCACGCGGTCCGCCACAGCCGTCTCGATTGGGAGTGGCAGATCCGGTACCTCGTGGTCGAAGCGCTCCTCGAGCTGGGAAATGTCGAGCGTGCGAAGGACGAGACCGCGCGCGCCTACGCGGTCCACAGCACGCTCCAGGGGTGGGGTCCCGTCGTGCTGGAGGCGACCCTCGCAACCGTCGAGGGACGGTTCGACCGGGTGCACGAGACGATCGACGCCGCGGCTGCGATGGCGACCACCCTTGGCGACACGAACGACGCGATCATGTCCGGACAGCACGCTCTCGCCGACATGCTGCAAGGTCACTTCGACGAAGCGGTCCGGTGGGCCGAGGCGTTCGACCGGACGCTGCTGGGAGCGGCCGGTGGCTTCCTGCCGTGGGTGCTCGCCGAGGCCGGTGACATCGCCCGTGCCGTCCAGACCCATGAGCTCTGGACGCGCGACATCCAGCCCCTGGCACCGCAGCTGATGCAGCACTGGACCCTCGCGTACGAGGCGGGGCTGGCACTGCGCACCGACGACACGTCCCTCGCCGCGCGCGTGGCTGCGGACCTCGAGCCGTTCGCAGGCCACTTCCTCGGTGGGGACACGGCGATCATGGGTGCCGCCGAGGGTGCGATGGCGAGGGCCGCCATCGTCGAAGGGCGATTCGACGCTGCCGTCCCGCTGGGCGAGCACGCCCTGTCCGAGGCAGAGCAGCGCGGTTGGCACGCCCTCGCCACCCAGCACCGCGTCGATCTCGCCCGGGCGCTGCTCGGCCGCGCTGGCCCGGGCGACGCGGACCGCGCCCGGGCGCTGCTGACCGAGGCGATCGAGACCGCCGACGCGCTCGGCCTCGCCCCGGCCGGGCGCGATGCCCGCTCGCTCCTCGCCTAGAGCCGGGCGCGGTCCTCGAGGGCCTGACGGTCGAGGATCCGGTAGTGGTTCCGGCCCTCGAGGGCGAGCCACTCGAGCCGGACGAAGAGCGAGATCGCCTTGTTCACCCGCTCGCGTGACGCCCCCACCATCGAGGCGAGCTCCTCCTGGGTGACGGGCAGGGTGAAGCTGTTGGTGTCGCCGGCGAGCTCGAGGAGCCGCTTCGCCGTGCGCGCGGGCACGTCGAGGAACACCAGCTCCGCGAGCGCCTCGTCGGTCGCGCGCAGCCGCTGCACGAGAAGGCGCACGACGACCCAGAGCAGCTCGGGACGGGACTGCAGGACGGTGCGCACCGGCTCGTGCGCGATCTCCACGACCGTCGTGTCGACGAGCGCCCGCGCGTCCGCCATCCGCGGCGCTTCGTCGAAGAGCGACAGCTCCCCGAACAGACCGCCCTGCTCGAGCACCGCGATCACGGTCTCCCGGCCGTCACCCGCTTGCGACGCGATCGCGATGCGGCCGTCGGTGACCACGTAGAGCGAGCCGGACGGATCACCCTGACGGAACAACAGCTCGTTGCGCTCGAGCTCGCGCACCGTGGCCTGCGCGCTCAGCTCGGCGAGCGCGTCGTCGGGCAGCGCTGCGAACAGCTCGGTTGCGTCGAGCAGACGACGTTCTGGCACGTGCTCGCTCCCCGCCTGCGAAGGGCAGCCGCAGCGTAGCGGTGCCGATCGACGGGAGATGACCCGGAGTCTGGTACCATGATCGTTCCCTTCCCCCTTCTCGGGAACTGTTCGCGCACCGTCTCCCCATGAGGTCTGCCATGCCGTTTGCCGTCGGCGACAAGGTCGTCTACCCGCACCACGGTGCTGCGATCATCGAGGGGAAAGAGAAGCGGGTCTTCGACGGCAAGAAGACCGATTACTTCGTCCTCCGCATCACCTACGGCGACCTGAAGGTCTCGATCCCCGTCGACAAGGCCGAGGAGATCGGGCTGCGCGACGTCATCAACGACGAAGAGGTCGAGGAGGTGTTCGCCGTCCTCCGCAAGAAGGAGGCGCGGATGCCCACGAACTGGTCGCGTCGCTTCAAGAACCACGTCGAGAAGCTGAAGAGCGGCGACATCTACCAGGTCGCCGAAGTCGTGCGGAACCTCTCGCTGCGCGAGGCCGACAAGGGCCTGTCCGCCGGTGAGAAGCGCATGCTCGCTCGCGCGCGCCAGATCCTCGTGTCGGAGCTCACCTTCGCGCTGAACGTCGAGGAGGAGGCGGCCGAGTCCCGCCTCGACGACGTGCTCGCCGGCCGCGACGTCCCCGTGCGCCGGGCGCGCAAGCCCGCCAAGAAGGCTCCCGCCAAGACGGCCGCCGCGAAGAAGTCCTCGACGGTCAAGAAGCCCGCGAAGTCCGCCGCCGGCAAGAGGTAGCGCCGGGCACGTGGCGCAGCGTTCCCCGCGCCCGCGCACGTCGGCCATCGTCGTCGCCGCGGGCCTCGGCGAGCGGTTCGGGGCTCCCAAGCAGTTCCTCGTCGCCGGGTCGGCGCGGCTCGTCGACCACGCCGTCACCGCCGCGGGTGCCGTGTGCGACGAGGTCGTCGTGGTGCTCCCTCCCGGTCGAGCCTGGGACGGTGCCGACGTCGCCGCCTCCGTGGACGGGGGCGCGACGCGCTCGGCCTCGGTGCGGGCGGGCCTCGCGGCCGCCGATCCCGAGGCGGAGATCGTGGTGGTCCACGACGCGGCCCGGGCGCTCGCGACGCCGGCGCTCTTCGAGCTGGTGATCGACGCGGTCCGCGCCGGCGCCGACGGTGCGGTGCCCGCGGTCCCGGTCGCCGACACGCTCAAGCGCGTGACCGGCGACCGCGTCGTCGGCACCGTCGATCGCGCCGAGCTCGTCGCGGTGCAGACCCCACAGGCGTTCCGCGCGGGCTGCCTGCGCGCCGCGCACACTGCGGGCGACGACGCGACCGACGACGCCGCGCTCGTCGAGGCAGCCGGCGGCACGGTCGTCGTCGTGGCCGGCGACCCCCGCAACGTCAAGATCACGACGGTCGCGGACCTCGCGGTCGTCGAGGCGCTGCTCGCCGAGGCGGAGCGGCCGTGAGCGCACGGGTCGGCCTCGGTTTCGACGTGCACGCGTTCGGCGGCGACGGGCCACTCGTCCTCGGCGGCGTGTCGATCCCCGGCGCGAAGGGCCTGGCCGGGCACTCGGATGCCGACGTCGTCGCGCACGCGGTCGCGGACGCGCTGCTCGGTGCCACCGGCCTCCCGGATCTCGGCACGCTCTTCCCCGCGAGCGACGAGACGCTCCGAGGCATCTCGTCGATGGCGCTCCTGCGCGACGTCGAGCGCAGGGTGCACGACGCGGGCTGGTCCGTCGCGAACGTCGACGTCGTGATCGCGGCCGAGACGCCACCGCTCGCGGCGCACGTCGCCGCGATGAGCACGAACCTCGCCGAGGTCATCGGCGCGCCGGTATCGGTGAAGCCCAAGCACACCGAGGGTCTCGGCGCGACCGGCCGTGGTGAGGGCATCGCGGTCTGGGCGGTCGCGATGCTCGAATCGAAACCGTGACCCGGGAGGCGCACGCGTAGCCTCGCGCCATGACGAAGGCGACCGGCCGCGACGCAGGTACCCTGCGGCGCAGGGAGCCGTGGCCCGAGCGGCCTGGCGCGAAGCGCCGGGAGCGGGAGAGATGAGCGGCGTCCGCGTCCACGACACGCTGCAACGGGCGACCGTCGAGCTGACGCTGCGCGACCCCGGCCGCGTGTCGATGTACGTCTGCGGCCCCACGGTGTACGACGTTCCGCACGTAGGCCACGGGCGTACCGCGGTCGTCTACGACACGATCCGCCGCTACCTCGAATGGCGCGGCTTCGACGTGCGCTTCGTGAGCAACGTCACCGACATCGAGGACAAGATCATCGCCCGAGCCGCCGAGCGCGGCTCGACGGAACCGGAGCTCGCGCGCGAGTTCGAGGCCGCCTACTTCGCCGAGGTGGACCGCCTCGGCGTCACGCGCCCCGATGCCATGCCCCACGCGACCGAGTACATCGCCCCGATGCTCGAGCTCGTCGGCGAGCTCGTCGACAGCGGCCATGCCTACGTCGTCGACGGGCTGGGCGTGTACTTCGACGTCACGACGCTCGCGAGCTACGGCGCGCTGCCGCACCGCGACCTCCAGCAGCTCCTCGACTCCGCCGGTGCGCGCGTCGAGGTCGACGAGGCGAAGCGAAACCCGGTCGACTTCGCGCTCTGGAAGGCGGCCAAGCCGGGCGAGCCCACCTGGGACTCGCCCTGGGGGCCCGGCCGCCCCGGCTGGCACCTCGAGTGCAGCGTGATGTCGCTGCGGGAGCTCGGTGAGGGGTTCGACCTGCACGGTGCCGGCAACGACCTGGTGTTCCCGCACAACGAGAACGAGCGCGCGCAGGCCGAAGCCGCGGGTCACGCGTTCTCCCGGCACTGGATCCACTCGGGCATGGTCGAGATCGGTGGCGAGAAGATGTCGAAGTCGCTCAAGAACTTCACGATGCTGAGCGACGCGCTCGACGAGCACGGCCCGCGCGCGTTTCGACTCGCCGCGCTGCAGGCGCACTATCGGAGCGCCATGGAGCTCGGTGACACGGAGCTCTCCGCGGCGCGTGCAGCCGTCGAGCGTCTCGACGCGCTCGTCCGCCGTGCGGCTGCCGCCGGGATCGACGTCGCATCGGCGGCGCCCGATCCCGACGTCGTCGACGCGTTCCGCGCCGCGATGGACGACGACTTCGGCACACCGGGTGCGCTGGCCGTCGGTGTGTTCGAGCCGGCGTCGTGGGCCAACCAGGCGATCGACGCCGCCGACCCCGACCGCGCCGCGCGTCTCGTCGCCACGGTCGTCGAGCTGGCCGCGGCGCTGGGGCTCGAGATCGGCGCGGGGACCGGCGTCGACGTGGAGATCGACGCACTGGTCGCCGCCCGCGACGCCGCGCGCGCGGCGCGTGACTTTGCCGAGGCCGATCGCATCCGCGACGAGCTGGCGGCGCGGGGCGTCACGCTCGAGGACACCCCGACCGGGACGATCTGGCACCGGGCGTGAGCGGTTCCGGGATTCTCGGCACGCTGACCCACCCATACGGTGGTTGAACGTGCCGAGAAACCGGGAGAGTGGCCTGGGCGGGAGCGTCGTCCCGGGATGGAGGGCGGTGCGCGAGCTGCTGGTGGCGCGGCGCCGCACCGTGCGGAAGCTGCTCGTCGACCGCGACCGTGACGCGCCCGACGAAGAGGTGCTCGAGCTCGCCGCCGACGCCGGGGTGCGTCGGGAGTTCGTCGACTCGGCGCGCATCGCGCGCGAAGCGCGGATCGAGACGCATCAAGGGGTGGTCGCGCTGGCGGCGCCGGTGCGCGCAGTCGCGTTGGACGGCCTCGCGTCGGGACCCGCCGCGTTCCTCGTCGCGCTCGACGGGGTGACGGATCCGCAGAACCTCGGCGCGGTGCTCCGCACGGCCGAGGTGGCGGGGGCCACGGGTGCCGTCCTGCCGCGACACCGAAGCGCGCTGCTCGGGCCGGCCGCGGTGAAGGCCGCCGCGGGCGCGATCGAGCACCTTCCGCTGGCGCTCGTCGGTGGCATCGCGGGCGCGCTCGAGCAGCTGTCGCGTGCGCAGGTCTGGAGCGTCGGGCTCGATGCCGCCGGCACGACGCCGGTGCGCGAGCTCGACCTCGCCGATGCGCCGATCGTCCTCGTGCTCGGCGCCGAGGATCGCGGTCTCACTCGTCTCGTCCGCGAGCGCTGTGACGTGGTCGCGTCGATCCCGGTCCACGGGCAGGTCGCGTCGTTGAACGTCGCGGCCGCGGCGGCGGTGGCGTGCTTCGAGGTGGCGGCCCGCCGTCGCCGATAACCTGCTGACGATCATCGAAGGGGGCGACGGGATGGGTGGATCGGGGGGATCGACGTGACGGTGCCGCCTGGTCCTCCACCGTCCGGTCCGCCCCGCCGACCTGCCGGGCCCCCGCCGTCGCGCCGTGGGCCCGGAGGCGGACCGCCGCCCGTGCCTCCGCCGGCGTCGCCCACCGGGCCCGCACGCTCGCCGCTGACGATCGTGGTCGTGATCGTGGTCGTCGTCGCGCTCGTGCTCGGCGGCGCGTTGGCGGTGGTGCTCCTCTCCGGGGACGACGAGGCCGCAGCATCGGAGGTGCTGCGCGAGCCGGTGTCGAGCTCGGGTGCGAATCCCTTCATGCAGAGCGTGGGCACCGACCAGGAGGACGTGACGCCGCCCCCCGACACCGGCGGCACGTTCGAGGGCGGCACGCCCGGTCTCTACGGCGGCACGATGCAGCAGGGCAGCTGCGACTCCGAGCAGCTGGTCACGTTCCTCGAGGCGAACCCCGACAAGGCATCCGCGTGGGCCGGTGTGCTCGGTATCTCGGTGTCCGAGATCCGCAGCTACGTCGCGAAGCTCACGCCGGTGATCCTGCGCTCCGACGTCTACGTCACGAACCATGGGTTCGTGAACGGTCGCGCCACGGTGATCCCCGCGGTGCTCCAGGCAGGCACCGCCGTGCTCGTCGACGAGTACGGCTTCCCGGTGGTGAAGTGCTACTGCGGGAACCCGCTCACGAAGCCGCCCCCGCGTACCCCCAGCGTGACGTACCGCGGGCCGACCTGGCCGGGGTTCACCCAGACGAACATCACGATCGTCCAGCAGACGACCGTCGTGATCAACATCTACACGCTCGTCGACCCGACCACGAACCAGCCGTTCGGCCGGCCCGCCGGCACCGACGGCGACGACGACGGTCCCGCACCGGAGGACCAGGGCACGTCGACCACGAGCTCGACCAGAGGACGCGGTGGCATCCCCACGAACGCGGCCTACTCGATCACGATCAGCGCCAACTGCCCCGGCCTCGACACGACCGTGCTCGTGTCGGCCACGCTCGCGAACGGGACCCTGACCTTCAGCGGCGGCGGCGACTCGGTGAGCGGGCCGGTGAACGCCGACGGCTCGTTCAACATCCCGATCCCGGAGTTCCCGGAGATCGTGATCGTCGGGACCCTCGACGCCGACCGGCTCCACGCGACCCTCGACTTCGAGGGGTGCTCGATCGCGCTCGACGGAACCCGCTCGGGCTGACGCTCGCGCTCTGCGCGGGCAAGGGGCCGCTCTCCGTGGCACCGCGCCCGGTGATCGGCAAACGCCACGCTAACGGCGGTGCCGTACACCGCACTCGATGAGCGCGTCGGCCCAGGACGAGGACATCACCGAGGCGGGCGCCGCGACCACGACGATCGACGTCACGGAGACCGCGGCGGTGCCGGCGGCGACGCATCACGTCCCCGAGGGCGGCATGGACTGGTGGTCGGACCCCGATCCTTCCCAAGAGCCCGCGGGGAGCATGGAGGCGAACGTCCCGGTCGCGGTGCTCGAGGACACCACCGGCTGGGCGCGCGTGCAGGCGAGCAACGGGTGGGAGGGCTGGGTCGACGCGGGCCTGCTCGAGCGGGGGGCCGCGTCGCGTGCGCGGATGGAGAAGGCGGCCCGGATCTCGATCGGGCTGTCGCTGGTGGGCGCGGCGCTGGTGATCGTCGGCGGCTTCCTGCCGTGGTACTCGGCGGGAGGCGCGGACGCGAGCGCCTGGGACATCCGGCTCGTCGCGCTCCTCACCCACGAGCCGACGGACGTGTCGCTCGACGCCGGCCCGATCCTGCTGATCACCGCGTTGAGCGCGCTCGCGCTGCTGCTCCGCCGGCCCCTCCCTGCGTGGGCGGCGCTGGCGCTCGCGGGGGTGCCGCTCCTGCTCGGGGTCGCGGGGTTGACCTTCTACCTCGACCTGCCCGGGTCGGGCACCGATCTCGGCATCGGCGTCATCGCCACGCTCGCGGGCGCGGTGGTGATGCTCGCCGGCCTCGTCGTGTCGCCGCGCATGGTGCCGCGGCCGCTCGTCCGGATCACCTGAGGAGTCCTGCGATGTCGAAGCTCAGGAGGCTCATCCGCTCCGACGTGCTCCCGTTCCTGTTCGTCCTGATCCTGCTCCTGGTCGGACTGGGAGTCGTGGTGCTGGGGAACGGCCCCGACTCGAACGAGTGCGCGGCCGGGAGATCGCTGAAGATCTGTGTCGAGTCGGGCACCGGCGGCGGGGGAGGTGGCGCGCCGCGGTACCGGGAGGTCACGCCCGCCGACTCTGCCGACTCGTCGTCGGGGACGACTGGGAAGGACGCCCACGAGGCAGCCGCGCAGGGCCTCGCGACGGGCGACGCGGGCGGAGGCACCGGCAACCCGTACAACCCGACGGCGGCGCCGCGATCCCGGCAGCCGACGCACACCGCGACCCCGCCGCCGGAGGCGCCACCTCCGAGCGTCGTCGTCGAGGTGCCGGCCTGTGACCCCACGGATCCTCACTCGTCGTGCTACCAGCCGCCGTGCGATCCAACCGATCCCGACTCGCCGTGCTACCAGCCGCCGCAGCACTACCCGGGCGACGTATGCGATCCGCACAGCCCCTACTACGACCCACATGCGATGTGCTACTGATGCGGAGGGGACGATGACGAGGCCTGCCGCGCGCGAGGTCGGGCGATGACCGTGACCGCGCCACGCCCGCCGGGCCCTCCCCCCGGGCCGCCGCCGTCTGCGCCGCGCCCGACGGCTGACGCCGACGAGCGCGCGCTCTTCGGGCTCTCGCCCCGTCAGCTGCTCGCGGTCGGGCTCGCCGTGGTGGTCGTGCTCGCCGTCGTCCTCGGCGTCCTGCTCGCAGGGGGAAGCGAGGCGAAGGGCGCCACCGTGCAGCTGGAGCCGACGACGTCGCGCGGATCGAACCCGTTCATGCCCTCGCTCTCGCCGGGCGGCGCGACGACGCCGTCGACGGTGCAGCCGCCTGCGGCCGGCAACGAGGCCTTCGGCGGCACCGGTGACGACGCGCTCTGCGACCGCGACCGGCTCACCGCGTTCCTCACCGATCCCGCGAACGGTGCCCAGGCGAGCGCGTGGGCCGGCGCACTCGGCATCACGGTCGCGCAGATCCCGACCTACGCCGCGGATCTCGTGCCGACCGTGCTCGCCGGAGACACCGCGGTGACGAACTACTCGTTCGTGGGAGGCCGCGCCGTGCCCTACCAGGCGGTGCTCCAGGCGGGCACCGCGGTGCTGGCGGACACCCGGGGCGCGCTCGTCGTGCGGTGCCGCTCCGGGAACCCGCTGCGCGAGCCCCGCAGGATCACCAACCCCGTCTACACCGGGCCGCGCTGGCGGGGCTTCAGCCCGACGGTGATCATCATCATCGTCCCGGCGAACACGCGCGTCTTCACACCCGGTGGGACCGGCGAGCTCGACGACTACGACGTCGACTTCGACGCGCGAGCGGCCAACGTCCAGACGACCGACTCCCTGAGCACCGTGACCTGGACGGGCAACCTCAGGCTGAGACGCGACGGGACCCTCGCGGGGCGCGGCCGCGGCGAGCTGCGCTTCACGGGGAACTGCTTCCGGGCCGACGTCGGGTACTCCGACGTGCAGTTCGACGCAACCTTCGACCTCACCATCGCCGGCACGATCGGGGGTCAGCGCCCGAACCGCACGTATGCCCTGACGTTCACGCCGGGAGCGCCGACGATCGGCCAGATCACCGGTGCGAACGTCGACCAGGCGTGTCGCGCGGGGGTTCCCGTGCTCGCCCAGGCGCTCGTCACGCAAGCGCTCGGGCCCCTCACCGTGCCCGCGGCCCGGGCGACGACGCAGGCCACGTCGGGGCCCTACAACCTCGTCATCACGCTCGACTAACGGTCATGCCGGCGGGCGTTACGCTCCGTCGCCATGGAGGGGCCGTTCCGGCGGTCGGCGCCGCCCCTCGGGCCGGGCTCGGTGGTGCGACCTCGATTGTTGCGCGCCCTCGTGCGGCGGTTCGAGGTGCCCGTCATCTGCATCGAGGCCGGCGCGGGGTTCGGGAAGTCGACGTTGCTCGCGCAAGCCCACCACGAGAACCTGCTCGCGCCCCGCGGCCGCGACGCGTGGCTCACCTGCGAGCGCGGCGACGCGTCCGCGTCGGCGCTGCTCGCGGGTCTCGTCACGACCCTCGGGGGATCGGTCGGCGGGGAGGTCGACGTCCACGCGGTCGCGGAGCAGATCCGATCCGCGAGCCCGGTCGCGGTCGCGCTGCTCGTCGACGACGTGCACCTCGTGGAGCCGGGCTCCGGTGCCGAGGCGGCGCTCGGCGCGCTCGTGCAGGAGCTCCCGGCCAACGGTCACCTCGTGCTCGCGGGCCGCCGGCTGCCTGACCTGCCCCTCGCCCGTCTCGCCGCGCAGCAGCGTGTCCTGCGCCTCTCCGAGGATGACCTGCGCTTCACGGACGACGAGCTCGATGAGTACGCGCGTGGCGCGGACGTCGAGGTCGTGCAGCTCGAGCCGGCCGCGGGATGGCCCGCGCTCGTGGCACTGCGCGCCAGCGCCGACGACACGCGCGCGTTCATGCTCGAAGAGGTCGTCGGCGGTCTCGACCCGGAGGTTCGCCGAACGCTCGCCGTCGCCGCGCTGATCGGTGGCGGCGACCAAGCCGTGCTCTCGGCCGCGAGCGGTGGGTCCGTCGACCTCGCCCTCGTCACCCAGATCCCGCTCGTGGCGTGCACTGCCGACGGCAGGGTGCACGTGCACGGCCTGTGGAGCGAGCTCCTCACCGACGAGCTGACCGAGGCGGAGCAGGACGACGCGCGCCGGGCGGCAGCGGACCTGCTCGCCCAGCGAGGAGCCCACGGTGAGGCCTTCGAGCTGCTCGTCGCCTCGCGTCTCTGGCGCGAGGCCCGACGCGAGCTGCTCGAGGCCTGCAACGACCAGGCGCACCCGCCGTGGCCCGAGCAGCTTCGGCGGTGGGAGCGAATGCTGCCGGACGACGAGATCGGCGCCGGGCCGCGTGCCTACATCGATGCCCTCGTGGCGCGGGCGGACGCCGCGTGGACCACCACGGCACACGATCACTTCAGGGACGCGATCGCGGCCTTCGCCGCGGACGGCGACCTCGTCAACGAGGTGCGGGCGATGGTGCGCGCGGCGTACGCGGCATGGCAGCGCGCCGACCTCGAGACGATCGACGCGTTCGGTGACCGGATCGTCGAGCTGAGCGATCGACTCCCCGGCGCGCCGTTCTTCTGGGCCCTGAACCGCGCCGGTCGCGCGGATCTCGACGGCAACTGGGACCTGGTGCTCGAGACGCTGGACGGGCTCGGTACCGCCGGGGTCGAGCCGCGAGTCGCGTACTTCCCCGCGTGCTTCCGCGTCGACGCCTTGCTCAGCTGCGGCAAGGCAGGCGCGGCGCTCGAAGCCGCGCAGGAGGCCGCCGCGCTCGCGGACGGCCTGGTGCCCGCGGCCGGAGCGCACTCGGCGAAGCTGCGCCTGCCCGTCACCCGCTGGGCCGCCGGCGAACGGGCGGCGCTCACGGACCCGCTCCTCACGAGGGATCCCGGACCCGCGGTGGCGCGCGACGAGCGGGCCGAGGGCCTCGCGTGGGGTGTCATCGCCGCGACGTACCGGGGTGACCTGAGCACCGCGCGGACGCTCCAGCGTGTGCTCGAGGCGATCACCGAGCTCGAGCTGCCCGCTCGACTCCACGGGCTCGTCGCGCTCGCGCGCACCGCGTACGCGGTCGGGTCCGGAGACGAGCCGGTGGCCCGGGCCGAGCTCCTGGGGGTGCTCGATCCCGGGCATCCGAGCCCGGCGACCAGCTGGCGCGCCGTGCTCTGGCAGCCCGCGGTGGCCGCCTGCCTCGACGCCGGCGTCGCCGCGGCACTGGAGCAGCTCGTTCCGGGGCCGCGAGGACGTGCGATCCTCGACGCCGCCACGCGGGTGCGCGCCCTTCGTGCCGGCGAACCCGCTCCTCCCGCCGGGCCCTTGCTCGACGATCCCGACGACGTGATGACGGCGTTCCCGCTCACGTACGGCGTCGAGCTCGCCGTGGGAGCGCTCGTCGATCGCGACGAGCGCGGTCACCGGGTGATCGAGGCCTACGTCGAGACGAGCCCGACGGCGACGCGCGCCTCGCTCCAGCGGCTCGCCGAAGGACCCGGCCCGACCGCCGCCGCCGCCCGGGGCGTGCTCGGTGTCCTGCCGATTCCCCCGGAGCAGCCCGTGCGCATCGAGGTGCTCGGCGCGGCCCAGCTCCGGCGCGGTGACGCGGTCATCGACGACGCCGACTGGCGGCGGGAGCGCGTGCGCGCCCTCCTGCTCCTCCTGGTCGTGCGGTCGGACGTCCGTCGTGAGGAAGCGGCGTCGCTCCTGTGGCCCGACCTCGACCAGCACAAGTCGGCGGCCAACCTGCGTCTCACGCTCCACTATCTGCAAGCGGTGCTCGAGCCGCACCGCGCGCGACGCGAGGCGCCGTACTTCGTGTCCCAGGATGCGGGCTTCCTCCGCCTGCGGGGCCGCGACCGGTTGTCCGTGGACGCGTGGGAGCTGACGGCCCTCTTCGACGAGGCGGACGACGCCGAGGCGTCCGGCGCGCCGTCACGTGCGCTCGATCTCCTCCTCGAGGCGACGAGCCTGTGGCGGGGCGAGCCGTTCGAGGACGTGGCCTTCGCCGAATGGGCCGCACCGACCCGCGACTGGTTGCACGCCCGCTACGTCGCCGGCGCCGTCAGGGCGGCCGAGCTCCTGCTCGCCGGGGACCGGCCGCGCGACGCGC
The DNA here is from genome assembly GCA_036559825.1 of Acidimicrobiia bacterium. Classification (GTDB taxonomy): domain Bacteria; phylum Actinomycetota; class Acidimicrobiia; order IMCC26256; family PALSA-555; genus DATBSK01. The sequence goes on from DATBSK010000127.1 coordinate 14,060, forward strand.
TCGAGCTGGCCGAGCGGGTGCTGGAGGTCGAGCCCTGGTCGGAGCCCGCGCTGCGCGTCCGCGTCTCGGCCCACCTCGCCTGCGGGCACCGGGCCGCGGCGCTGCGAGCGCTCGAGGCCTGCCGGGCGACGCTGGCCGAGCTCGGGGTCGAGCCCGATGCCGAGACCCGGATGGTCGCCAACCGGGTGACCGAGGCCCGCTAACGCCTGGCAAACGCCCGCGATGGAAGGTCGGTCCGTGGAACCGGACCAACCGCCGGGGGCCTTCAGCGACGTCGCGCTGCGTGGGTACCGCGCGACGCTCAGCCGCCTGCGGGAGGAGTCACCCTTCGCCCTCCTCGACGCCGCGCTCGACGAGTGCGACGAGGCGATCTGCGCGTACCAGGCCGGGCTCCTCGACGACGAGGAGCTGCGGCGCGTGCTGTTCGACCTCCCCGCGCCACGCCGCTTGTAGCCTGGCCGGCGCGCCGGGTTAGCTCAGCTGGTAGAGCACCGCTCTTGTAAAGCGGATGTCGTCGGTTCGAGTCCGACACCCGGCTCACGGTTCGCCGGCTGACGCGCTCACACGATCGGCTGAAATCCGCGTCTTTCCGGGGGGCCGCGGCCATACTCGCCGCCAGTGGATCTCTCGGCGCGCGATCGCGCCATCCTCGACTTCGAACGCTCCTGGTGGCGGCTGCCCGGCACGAAGGAGCAGCAGATCCGCGCGCGCCTGAACATGTCGACCACTCGCTACTATCGACGTCTCGCCGAGCTCGTCGATCTCCCCGGCGCGCTCGTCCACGACCCCCTCACCGTGAAGCGCCTCCGCCGCGACCGTGACGACCGCCGTCGGGCTCGATTCGAGGGGCGTCGCGCCGATCCGGGGCCCCGGTGACCACGCTGGCGATCTCTCCGCGCCGCCGCTCGATGCCCGAGCTCGTGCTGCGCAGCGCCGCGCGCGGCGCGGTGCTCATCGGCCTCGCGGTCGTGATCGGCATCGTGCTCCTGCAGGTCGTCGACAAGGGCGGAGGTGGCGGCGGGGTCGCACCGCCGGTCACCGGGCCACCGGACAACGAGTCGACGACGAGCACGACGGGCGAGGGCGGCCGCCCACCCGACCAGGTGCGCGTGCTCGTCCTGAACGGCTCGGGCCTCGCGAACGCGGCGGGAACGAAGGCGAACGAGCTCCGCGGCGACGGCTACGCGATCGCCGGCACCGGCAACTCGCCGCAACAGACGGGGTCCACGGTCGCGTGTGTCTCCGGGTTCGAGAAGGAGGCCGACACGCTCGCCAAGGCCGCGGGCGCGGGCTTCAGCATCGCGAGCTATCCCGACCCGCCCCCGACCGGCGCCGAGAACGCGGACTGCATCGTCACCCTCGGCGTCTAACCCACGCGCATGTTGCGTCCCTCACCGTCATGGGGAGGGTCGAGAGACGCATCTGCAACGCGTGTGACGCACGCGACCTGAGTGGCCGATGCGCCCAGATTTTTCTCGCTGATCGCGCCGCGAGACGGGGTTGAGTGTCACACCCCCCTGTCATGGTGCGGGCATGTTC
>DATBSK010000128.1:0-23770 GCA_036559825.1 Acidimicrobiia bacterium
CGGTCGGACTGTCGAACCAGTTGTCGAAGCCGAGCTTGAGCGCGGCGACGACACCGACGGCGAGCCCGGCCCCGATGAGACCCTGCACCAGCCCTTCCGCCATGAACGGCACACGCACGAACCAGTTGGACGCGCCGACGAGCTTCATCACCTCGATCTCGCGCCGTCGGGCGAACGTCGCCAGCCGGATCGTGTTGACGATGAGGAAGAGCGAGGAGACGAGCAGCACGAGCGACAGGCCGATGAAGATGATGCGAGCGGTGTTCGTCGCATCGAGGAGCCCTCGCAGCGCCTCCTCGGGCGTGGCGACGTCTTCCACCCCCGGTTGCGTCTCGAACCTCCGTTGGATGGCGTTGGTCTGCTCGGCGCGCTGAGGGACGATCCGGAACGACGTCGGGAGCGCGTCGGCGGTGATGTTCTTCACGAGGTCGGGATCCTTGCGGAAGATCCGCTTGAACTCCTCGAGCGCCGCCTTCTTGTTGAAGAACCTGAACGACTTGACATCGGGGTCCTTCGTCAGCGCGTCGCGGACCGTGCCGATCTGCTCCTGCGTCGCGTCGACGTTCATGAAGATCTCGAGCCGGACGCCGCCCTTGATGCGCTCGGTCCCGTGCCCGACCCAGCGCGACAGCATCATGATGCCGCCGAACAGCGCGAGCGACACTGCGACCGTCAGCACGCCTGCGATCGTCATGAGCAGGTTGCGACGGAGCGACACGACCGTCTCGCGCGAGAAGTACCCCAGGCGTGTCAACACGGGCGGCTAGGCCCCCGTCCCGTAGAGGCCGCGGGCCTCATCGCGCACGACCGTTCCCCGGTTCAGCTCGATCACGCGGCGGCGCATCGCGTCGACGATGCGCCCGTCGTGCGTCGCCATGCAGACGGTCGTGCCGGTGCGATTGATGCGGTCGAGGATCCGCATGATGCCCACGGTGGTCGCGGGATCGAGGTTTCCAGTCGGCTCGTCCGCGAGGAGGATCAGCGGCCGGTTGACGAACGCGCGGGCAATCGACACGCGTTGCTGCTCCCCGCCCGAGAGCTCGGTCGGGAACCGGCCGGCCTTCTTGGCGAGGCCGACGAGGTCGAGCACCTGCGGCACCTGCGTGCGGATCACGTGGCGCGGGCGACCGATCACCTCCATCGCGAACGCCACGTTCTCGTAGACGGTCTTCGTCGGGAGGAGCTTGAAGTCCTGGAAGATCGTCCCGATGTTGCGCCGCAGCTGTGGCACCTTCCAGTGCGACAGGCGTGAGATGTCGCGTCCGGCGACCACGATCCGCCCATCGGTCGGGGGCTCCTCGCGCAGCAGCAGCTTCAGGAACGTCGACTTGCCCGACCCCGACGGTCCGACGAGGAAGACGAACTCCCCCTTTTGCACGTCGACACTCACGTCGCGCAGCGCGACAATGTTGCCCTTGTAGACCTTGGAGACGTTCTCGAAGCGCAGCATCACGCAGCCGGGTGAGGGAGCTGGGCGTCATCGAGGGTACCAGCCGACCTCAGCGGAGCCGTGGCACCGGGATCAGGCCGCCCGACGCTGCTCGTCGCGGGACCTGAGGCAGGGATCGCCACAGGGTTGCTGCACCACGGTCCGTGCCGGCGTGAACACCGGCTCCGTCCGCCGGATCGTGACGAACGCGATCACACCGCCTGCGGCCGCGAGCACGGCGGAGATGAGCATCGCGCGCGCGAACCCCTCGTCGAGATCGAGCCCCGCGCCCGTGCTCGCGAGCCCTGCTGCCGCGGGCAGCACGGCGATGGCAAGCAGACCGGCAATCCGCGCGACCGCGTTGTTGACCGCGGACGCGACCCCGGCGTGGTCATCGTCGACGGCGGCAAGCACCGTCGCCGTGAGCGGGGCCACGGTCAGCGCCAGTCCCGCACCGAGCACGACCGCAGCGGGGAAGGCCGCTTCCCAGTACGTCTTCCCCGGCTCCACCCGGGCGAACAGGGCGGTGCCGGCCGCCACCACGAGCGGTCCGAGCGTCATCGGGAGGCGCGGTCCGATGCGCTGGGCGAGCGCGCCGGCGCGGGGTGAGAACACGAGCATGATGACCGTCACGGGGATCAACGACGCCCCGGCGGCGAGCGCGTCGTATCCGAGGTCGGTCTGGAGATGCACGACCAGGAGGAACATCACGCTGCTCAACGCGCCGTAGACGACGAACGTGACGGCGTTCGCGCCCGAGAACTGCTGGGAGCGGAAGATGCGGAGGGGAACCATCGGGTGCTCGGTCCGCAGCTCGAGCCACACGAAGAGCCCGAGCGCGCCCACACCCAGGATGGCGAGCACCACCTCGCCGACCGACCAGCCCCCTGCCGGCCCCTCGATCAGTGCGAAGACGAGGCTGCCGAGGCCGAACGCGAGGACGACGGCGCCGCGGACGTCGACGTGCCTCGTCGCGTGGACGTCCCGTGACTCGGGCACGTGCCGCAACGCCATGGGCACCGTGATCGCGATGATCGGGAGGTTGATGAGGAACACGAGTCGCCACGACACCGAGTCGATGAGCCAGCCGCCGAGGAAGGGCCCGAATGCGGTGGCGACGCCGGCGAGCCCGGACCACGCGCCGATCGCTCTCGCACGGTCGTCGAGCGCGAACGACGAGGAGATGATGGCGAGGCTCTCCGGCACGAGCAGCGCGCCGGCAGCGCCCTGCAGGATCCGCGCGCCGATGAGGAACTCGACCGACGGCGCGATGCCGCACAGCAGCGACGCAACGCCGAACCCGACGAGCCCGATCAGGAACATCTTGCGGCGGCCGAACAGGTCGCCGAGCGACCCGCCGATGACGAGGAACGACCCCAGCGCGAGCAGATAGCCGGTGAGCACCCACTGCAGATCGGCGAGGCCGGCGCCGAAGTCGGCGGCGATCGCGGGCAGCGCCGCGTTCACCACCGAGCCGTCGAGGAACGCGACGCCCGAACCGAGCACCGCGGCGAGGATCACCCACCGACCCTGTGGCGTTCCCATCCGCACCGCGGTGCCGGCGCTCGGAGTCAGACCGACCCCGTCCGGGTCGACGCTCCGGCCTCCGCGCGGCGCATCTGCAGATAGGACTCGATGAACTCGTCGAGGTCACCGTCGAGGACCGCGTCGACGTTCCCCGTCTCGTGCCGGGTGCGCTCGTCTTTGACGAGCCGGTAGGGCGCGAGCGTGTACGTGCGGATCTGGCTGCCGAACGCGACATCGCGCTTCTCGCCCGACAGCTGCGCGAGCTCGGCCTCGCGCTCCTGGCGGTGCCGCTCTGCGAGCCGCGCCGCGAGGATCTGCATCGCGCGGGCCTTGTTCTGGGTCTGCGACCGCTCGTTCTGGCACGACACGACGATCCCGGTCGGGAGATGGGTGATGCGTACCGCCGAGTCGGTGACGTTGACGTGCTGCCCGCCGGCGCCGGACGATCGATACGTGTCGATGCGCAGCTCGCTCGAGTCGATCTCCGGCGCCTCGGCCTCGTCGAGCGCGGGCACGCAGTCGAACGACGCGAACGCGGTCTGCCGCCGGGCGTTGGCATCGAAGGGCGAGATGCGGATGAGCCGGTGGACCCCGCGCTCGCCCCGGAGCAGCCCGTACGCGTAGCGGCCCTTCACCGTGAACGTCGCGGAGCTGATCCCGGCCTCCGTGCCGGGCTGCACCTCGTCGAGCTCGACGTCGAAGCCGCGGCGCTCCGCCCACCGGGTGAACATGCGCAGCAGCAACTCCGTCCAGTCCTGGGCGTCGGTGCCACCGGCTCCGGAGTTCACCACGCAGATCGCGTCGCGCTCGTCGTGCTCTCCGGTGAACAGCGCGCGGAGCTCGAGGCCGTCGAGCTCATGCTCGAGATCACGGATCCCGGCCTCGATCTCGGGCTCCTGCGAGTCGTCGCCCTCCTCCCGCGCCAGCTCGTACAGGGTGGCGACGTCCGAGAGCCGTCGATCGAGTCCCTCGACGAGCTCCACGTCCTCACGAGCGCGTGCGAGGCCGGTGGTCAGCGCGCGGGCGCGGTCGGGATCGTCCCAGAGATCCGGTGTCGCGGCGATCTCGCCGGAGAGCTGGTCGACCGACTCGCGTGCGTCGTCGACGCGCAGGTAGCGATGCGCGTCCTTGACGCGCCGATCCAGCGCGGCGAGGTCGTCGGAGAAGTCACGCACGGACACACCTGCGGTCGCGTCAGCGACCGTGGCAGAGCTTGTACTTCTTGCCGCTCCCGCAGTAGCAGGGCTCGTTCCGCCCCGGGGTCTTCTCGACGCGGACCGGCTCGTGTGCCGCCTCGGTGGGGCCGAGCATCTGCGGCTGCTCGGAGTCGTGTGCCTCGGGAGCAGGTGCCGGCGCGCCGGCATCGCGCAGCGCGGTGGAGCCCTGTACCGGATCGTCCGCGGCAGAGTAGGAGAGGTTCTGCGGCGCGCGCTGCTCGTCCTGCGCGACGACCTCGAGGTGGCTGACGTATCGCACGAAGTCGTCCTCGATGGAGGCCATCATCGCCTCGAACATGTCGAAGCCCTCGCGCTGCCACTCGGAGAGCGGGTCGCGCTGACCCATCGCGCGGAGGTTGATGCCCTCGCGGAGGTAGTCCATCTCGTACAGGTGCTCGCGCCAGTGCTGGTCGATCACCGAGAGCATCACTCGGCGCTCGATCTCGCGCAGTGTCTCCGCCCCGATCACCTGCTCCTTGGCGGCATACCGGTCGAGCGCGTCGACGACGACCATCTCGCGGAGCTGGTCGACCTGCTGCGCCTCGTCGAGCTGCTCGCGCGTGCAGGTCGACGGGAGGGCCATCAACAGGTTCTGGTGGAACTCGTCGAGGTCCCAGTCCTCGGGGAACTCGCCCGGGCAGTAGGTGGCGATCAACCGCTCGACGGAGTCCTCGATCGCCGTCGCGGTCTGCTCGCCGAGGTCCTCGCCGTCGAGGATCTGCTGGCGGCGCTGGTAGATCACCTTGCGCTGCTCGTTCATCACCTCGTCGTACTTGAGGACGTCCTTGCGGATCTCGAAGTTGCGATCCTCGACGGTGCGCTGGGCGCGCTCGATCGCCTTCGTCACCATGCGCGCCTCGAGCGGCATGTCGTCGGGGAACGCGCGGTCCATGACCCAGTTCATCGCCCCCGTCGCGAACAAGCGCATCAGGTCGTCTTCGAGCGACAGGTAGAAGCGGCTCTCGCCAGGGTCGCCCTGCCGACCCGAGCGGCCCCGGAGCTGGTTGTCGATCCGGCGGCTCTCGTGACGCTCGGTGCCGAGGACGTACAGTCCGCCGAGCTCGCGGACGCGATCACCTTCGTCGCCGCACGACTCGCGGTACTTCTCGATGAGCTCGGCGTGGCGCGCCGGGTCGTCCTCTGGTGAGACGCCCTCGGCGAGCATCTCGCTCCGCGCCAGACCCTCGGGGTTACCGCCGAGGAGGATGTCGACCCCGCGCCCGGCCATGTTGGTGGCGACGGTGACGCCGTGGAGCTGCCCCGCCTGCGTGACGATGTTGGCTTCGCGCTCGTGCTGCTTCGCGTTCAGCACTGTGTGCGGGATGCCCCGACGCGTCAGCAGGTCCGAGAGCAGCTCGGACTTCTCGACCGAGATCGTGCCGACGAGCACGGGCTGCCCGCTCCCGTGGCGGTCCTGGATGTCGTCCGCGACCGCGTCGAACTTGGCGCTCTCGGTCTTGTAGATGAGGTCGGCCTCGTCCGCGCGGATCATCGGCATGTTGGTGGGGATCGACACGACCTCGAGTGCGTACGTGTGCGCGAACTCCCCCGCCTCGGTCGCCGCCGTCCCGGTCATGCCGGCGAGCTTCTCGTACATGCGGAAGTAGTTCTGCAGGGTCACCGTGGCGAGGGTCTGGTTCTCCTCCTTGACCCTCACGCCCTCCTTCGCCTCGACCGCCTGGTGCAACCCGTCGCTCCACCGGCGGCCTTCGAGGATGCGCCCGGTGAACTCGTCGACGATCTTCACCTCGCCGTCGGCCACCACGTAATCGACGTCACGCTTGAAGAGCTCTTTGGCGCGCAGCGCCGCCTGGAGCTGGTGCACGAAGTTCTGGTTGACGTGCTCGTACAGGTTGGAGACCGACAACGCATCCTCGACGCGTCCAATGCCCTCCTCGGTCGGCACGACCGTCTTCTTGGCCTCGTCGACCTCGTAGTCACGGTCGCGTTGGAGGTCTTTCACGACGCGCGCGAACTGGTAGTAGAGCTGCTGTGCGTCGTCGGCCCGCCCCGAGATGATCAGCGGGGTCCGAGCCTCGTCGACCAGGATCGAGTCGACCTCGTCGACGATCGCGAAGTTGTGGCCGCGCTGGACCTGCTCCTCGCGCGTCTGCGCCATGTTGTCGCGCAGGTAGTCGAAGCCGAACTCGTTGTTGGTGCCGTACGTGATGCCGGCGCTGTACGCGACCTTCTTGGCGTCCCAGTCGTCGATCTGGGGGATGACGACCCCGACGTCCACACCGAGGAACCGGTAGATCTGACCCATCCACTCGGCGTCGCGGCGGGCGAGGTAGTCGTTGACGGTCACCAGGTGCACGCCCTCGCCGAGCAGCGAGTTGAGGTACGCGGGCAGCGTCGCGACCAGGGTCTTGCCCTCCCCCGTCTTCATCTCTGCGACCCAGCCGAAGTGCAGCGCGGCCCCGCCCATCAGCTGGACGTCGAAGTGCCGCTGACCGAGCGTCCGCTTGGCCGCCTCGCGCACCGCCGCGAACGCCTCGGGGAGCAGCTCGTCGAGCGCGTCGAGCCTGGCCTCCCGCGCGGTCGTGCGATCACCGGCGCGATCGAGGCGCTGCCGGAGCTCCCCGGTCAGCGCGCGCAGCTCGTCGTCGCCACGCCGCTCCATCTCGGGCTCGAGCGCGCCGATGTCGGGGACGAGCGCCTCGAGGAGCTTGATCTTGCGGCCTTCGCCGGCATGGAGGAGCTTCTGGAAGACGCCCATGTCGCAGGCCAGCCTACCGGCGGGCCTCGGCGCCTCCGCCTCCATGCCTGGCGCCGCTGCGACGAGGGCGCATGACAGGCTGCGCGGCGTGGCGAGCACGACCGCAGAGATCGCGGCGGCGCGGCCGGTCGCACGCCTGCGCCGACTGCATCCGGCCGAGCTCGCGCTCGCCGCCGCGATCATCGTGTGGGTCGTCACCTTCGCGTCGTTGGTCGTGCGCAGGCAGGACCGCTTCTGGTCCGTCGACTTCGACATGGGGATCTACGACCAGGCGGTCTGGCTCCTCGCGCGCGGCCACGACTTCATCACCGTCCGCGGGCTCCCCGTCTTCGGGCACCACGCGACGTTCGGCCTCCTGCTGTTCGCGCCGGCGTCCTGGCTCGGCGCCGGACCCAACGTGCTGAACGTCGTGCAGGTCACGGTGCTCGCGCTGGGCGCCGTGCCGCTCTACCTGCTCGGACGCACGCGCGCGCTCGGGCCGTGGCCCGCGGCGGCGCTCGCGGGGGCGTACCTCCTGCACCCGGCGCTCCAGTTCCTGGGATGGGAGCTGTTCCACCCCGAGTCAATCGCGATCACACCGCTCCTCTGCGCCTATGTGTGCGCCGTCCGGCGGTCGTGGCGCTGGTTCGCGCTCTGGGCCGTCGTCGCGGTGTCGTTCAAGGAGGACCTCGCGCTCGCGATCGGCGTCCTCGGACTGGTGCTCGCGCTCCGGAGGCACCGACAGCCGGGGGATCGCCGCGCGGGCCTCGTCACCGCCGGCGTCGCCGCGCTGTGGTTCCTCGCGGTCACCCAGCTGCTCCTCCCGACCGTGTCCGGGCATCCCGCCCACTACGAGGCGCTGTACTCCGGTGTCGGAGGCTCCCCGTCAGGGGTGTTCGAGACCGCGTTCCGCGACCCGGGTGCGATCACGTCGCGGGTGCTGTCGTCCGAGAGCGGCGACTTCGCGTGGAAGCTGCTGGCCCCGTTCGGGCTCCTCGGCCTGCTCGCGCCGGGCGTGCTCGCCATCGGCGTGCCGCAGTTCGCCGCTGACGTGCTGAGCGACGCGTCGTGGACGCGCGAGATCCACTATCACTACGCGGCGTTGCCGCTCGCGGCAGTGGCACTCGCGACGGTCGAGGGGGCGGCGTTCCTCGTGCGGCGGTTCGGTCGCGCGGCAGGGTGGATCGTGCCCGGGACGGTGCTCGCCTGCGCGCTCGCGGCGACGATCGCGTGGGGTCCGTCACCGATCGGGGGCGAGTACCACAACCAGTGGTGGCCGCCCGAGTCGGACCCACGCCTCGACGCCAAGCGCGCCGCGATCGCGGCGGTGCCCGACGACGCCTCGGTGAGCGCTGTGTACACGTTCGTGCCGCACTTGAGTGGCCGCGAGCTCGTCTACACGTTCCCGAACCCGTGGCGGGCGAGCAACTGGGGCTATCACGATCGCGACACGCGTGACCCTCGCACCATCGACTGGCTCGTGATCGACCGGGGCGCGGTCGGGGAGCAGGACCGGTCGGTGCTCGCGCGCATCCTGTCGTCCGGCAACTGGGTGATCGTCAGCGACGTCGACGGGATCCTGGTCGCGCGCCGCCGCTGAACCGCGGCGCGGCTGCGCTACAGGCGTCGGGTACGCGCGTCGACTCGCCGCCCCTTGATGCGCTCGAGCTGGTGGCGCAGCTTCGCGACGACGAGGTCGAGCGCGACCTCGGCCTTCGGCGCTGCCGCGTGCGCCGTGAGCACGCCGCGACGCACGTGCAGGCGGGCCGCGCACCGGGTGTGGTCGGAGATGCGCGGGTTGCGCTGCTCCGCGAAGTCGACCTCGACCCGCCAGGCGTCGTGCACCATCCGCTCGAGCACGCCGAGCTTGCGCTGCGCCATCGCGCGCAGGCGGTCGGTCACGTCGACGTTGTGGGCCCGGACGCTGACCTGCATCGCGCGCGTGAGTGTACGGCCCGGTACGCCGGTCGTCATCCGCCGCTCGCGGCGTCGACCCATGGAGTCGGTGTGCGAGCGGCCGTGATCACCACGACGCGATCCGCCCCGTGCGCTCGGAGGGCTTTCGCCGCCGCGGCGGCCGTCGCACCGGTCGTCGCCACGTCGTCGACGACGAGGATGCTCGACGGCACTCGGCTCCGGGCGCGGAAGACGGGACCGACCCGCCGATCTGCCGCGGCACGACCGGTCTGCGCGACACCGGGCTGGCGCGCGAGCAGCCCCCGCACCGGGCGGCGCAGCAAGCGGCCGACGGCGCGCGCGAGCAGCTCGGCATGGTCGAAGCCACGTGCTCGGCGACGAGCGCGCGTCGTCGGTGCCCAGCTGACGACGAGCGGGACGGGTGGCTCGACGAGCGCCACCATCCGGAGCGCGAGCCACGCCGTCGCCGCGTGCATGCCGCGGTACTTCACGCGAGCGACGAGCTCTCTCGCGACGCCCTCGTAGGCGAACGGCGCGCCCCACGCGTCGACGCCCGTGGGCGCCGGCGCAACGGGCGCAACCCGCAGCGTCGCCGCGCAACGAGCGCACACCGGCTCGGCAGGCGCGCCGCATCCGGGGCAGCGCAACGGCAGCAGCGCGGCGACGAGACGAGACGGCACCAGCCGACCCTACGAGCGGGGTGTGACGGTCACGCCTCGCCGAACAGCGCGAGCGTCGCGGCGAAGGGCGGTCGGGCAACGCCCCGTTCGGTGACGACGGCGCTCACGAGCCGCGCGGGGGTGATGTCGAAGGCAGGGTTCCTCGCCCTCGTGCCCGGCGGGACCGTGCGGATGGCGCCGAGGTGCGTCACCTCCGCGTCAGGTCGCTCCTCGACGGTGATGGCATCGCCGTCTGCAGTCGCGAGGTCGATGGTGCTGGTCGGTGCCGCGACGACGAACGGCACCCCGTGGTGGTGGGCGAGCACCGCGAGGGGGTACGTGCCCACCTTGTTCGCGACGTCGCCGTTCGCGGCCACGCGGTCCGCGCCGACGACCACGACGTCCACCTCACCCTGCGCCATCAGCGAGCCCGCGACAGCGTCGGCGACCACGGTGTGGTCGATGCCGAGCCGCCCGAGCTCCCACGCCGTGAGCCGCGCGCCCTGGAGCACCGGCCGGGTCTCGTCGACCCACACGTGCACCCGCTTCCCGGCCTCGCACGCGGCACGGACGACCCCCAGCGCCGTGCCGTAGCCGACGCACGCGAGCGCCCCGGCGTTGCAGTGCGTGAGGACCTGTGCGCCGTCCGGGACCAGGTGTGCGCCGTGCGCGCCGAGGGCGCGGTTCGCCGCGACGTCCTCGGCGGCGACGGCATGCGCCTCGGCCAGCGCCGCGTCGGAGCCGGCCGACCCGTACGCGGACGCGACACGGTCGACGCCGCGCGCCAGGTTCACGGCGGTGGGGCGCGCGCTCCGCAGTCGCTCCACGGCTCGGCGGACGTCGGCAGGGGTCCGTGACCGCGTCGCGGCGAGCGCGACCCCGTACGCACCCGCGGCACCGATCGCGGGCGCACCGCGCACGACGAGGTCCCGGATCGCCCGCACGACCTCGCCGGGCGTCTCGCACTCGACGTAGGTCAGGCGCCCCGGGAGCGCGCGCTGGTCGATGAGGCGCACCCGCCCGCGCCGCCACTCGACGGTGGGCGGAATGGGATCGTCGCCCGGGTTTCTCGGCACGCTGAGGCACCCTATGTGCGCTCCAGCGTGCCGAGAATCCCTGCTAGTAGCGGTAGTAGTCAGGCTTGTAGGGGCCCTCGACGGGGACGCCGATGTACGCGGCCTGCTCCTCGCTGAGGGTCGTCAGCTTGACGCCCAGCTTGTCGAGGTGGAGGCGGGCGACCTCCTCGTCGAGGTGCTTGGGCAACGTGTACACCTTCTTCTCGTAGAAGTCGTTGTGCGTGAAGAGCTCGATCTGCGCGAGCACCTGGTTCGTGAAGCTGTTCGACATGACGAAGCTCGGGTGCCCCGTCGCGCAGCCGAGGTTCAGCAGGCGACCTTCTGCGAGCACGATGATCGAGTGCGCCGGCCGGTCACCATCGGGCGGGAAGACCCATTCGTCGACCTGCGGCTTGATCCCGTCGCGCTTGATGCCCGGGACGTCGGCCAGGCCCGCCATGTCGATCTCGTTGTCGAAGTGACCGATGTTCCCGACGATGGCGTTGTGCTTCATCCGCGCCATGTGCGCCGCGGTGATCACGTTCGCGTTCCCGGTCGCGGTCACGAACAGGTCCGCGGTCTCGACGACGTCCTCGAGCGTCAGCACCTCGTACCCCTCCATCGCGGCCTGGAGCGCGCAGATCGGGTCGATCTCGGTGATGACGACTCGTGCTCCCTGCCCGCGCAACGACTGGGCGCAGCCCTTGCCGACATCGCCGTATCCGCACACGACCACGAGCTTCCCCGCCAGCATCACGTCGGTCGCACGGCAGATCCCGTCGACGAGCGAGTGCCGGCATCCGTAGAGGTTGTCGAACTTGCTCTTCGTCACCGAGTCGTTGACGTTGATCGCCGGGAAGAGCAGCGTTCCGGCCTCCTGCATCTGGTAGAGGCGGTGCACGCCGGTCGTCGTCTCCTCGGTGACGCCGAGGATCCCGTCCGCGATGCGATGGAAGAGACGGGGGTCCTCTGCCTGGAGGCGCGCGAGCAGCGCGAGCACCACGCGCCACTCCCCCGAGTCCGCGTCGGTCGGCTCGGGTACGGCACCGGCACGCTCGTAGTCGACGCCCCTGTGCACGACGAGGGTCGCGTCGCCGCCGTCGTCGAGGATCATGTTCGGGCCGCCCGTCGAGGACTCGCCGCGCGCCGGCCACCGGAGGGCCTGCTCGGTGCACCACCAGTACTCGTCGAGCGTCTCGCCCTTCCACGCGAACACCGGGACTCCCGCGGCGGCGATCGCCGCCGCGGCGTGGTCCTGGGTCGAGAAGATGTTGCAGGACGCCCACCGGACGTCGGCACCGAGCTCGACGAGGGTCTCGATCAGCACCGCGGTCTGCACGGTCATGTGCAGCGATCCCGTGATGCGCGCGCCAGCGAGTGGCTTGGCTGCGCCGTGGCGCGCACGCATCGCCATGAGGCCGGGCATCTCGTGCTCGGCGAGGTCCATCTCCTTGCGACCGAAGTCGGCGAGCGAGAGATCGGCGACCTTGAAGTCGGGCTCCCCGTCGGGCCGGACGGGCGTGGTCGGTGTGGTCTCGGTCATGTGGACTCCTGTCTCAGGCGCGGCCGCTCACATGGAGCGAGCGTCTGCGGGGGCGGGTACCCCGCTCCCGCAGCGAGCGACCAATGGAGATGGAGTCGGCCCGGATCACCAGGTGACAGCCCGCGCCCCGCACGCTGCGGAGCGGGCCCGACCTCCGCGGATGCTAACCCTCGAGCGGACCGAGCGACGCCTTCAATGCGGTGATCGCGTCGATGGGTCCCGGGTCGACGTCGTTGTCGAGCGCGAGGTAGCAGCTCGTCCACGTGCCGAGGTACATCAGGTCGAGGAGCTGGGCGAGACGGCCGTCGCCTTCGGCTTCGACATCGAGGACCTGGACGAAGACCTCCTCCACCATCTCGAGCGCGATCGTGATCTGGCGCGCCAGGCGCGGGTGCTCGAACCCGTGCCGCAGCTGCACGAGGGTCAGCACCTGACGGGTCATGTCGCCGTGCTGGCCCCAGCCGCAGATCTCGTTGTGGTTCGCCTCGGGGGCCGCCGCCCAGAACGCGGGCGCCTTCGCGTTCTCGTTGATGTCGCACTTCCAGCGCCGCGCGGCGACCGCGCCGAGCGCACCCCCGCCGTACACGAGTGGGACGGTCCGCCCGATCTTGCGGGCGAGCTCACGAGCCGGGTTCTTCGCGCCCTCGATCGCGGGGCGGCACTGCTCGCGCCGGTGCGCGAGCTGCTCCTGCGCCATGACGAGCGACGCGTGCGCCTCGGGCAGGAGACCGAGTCGGAAGAGCACGACGAAGAGCGGCGCGACGAGCGCACCGATCGCGGCGCGCGGCATGAGGCCGGGCGGGCACGTGATGCGCACGCCCCCGTGGTCGGCTGCGAGCGCATCGAGTGCGCCGCCCGCGGAGACGGTGACCACCGACGCACCCGCGTGGTACGCGCCGCGCGCCATGGAGACGGTCTCCTCGGTGTTGCCCGAGTACGACATCGCGAACACGAGGGTGCGCGGTCCGATGAAGCCCGGCGTGCGGTACTGACGCAGCACGACGACCGGGACGGGCAGCGACGACCCGACGGCAGCGAGCACCTCACCCGAGATCCCCGAGCCACCCATGCCGAGCACCGCGATCGAGTCGATCCCGCTCGCGTCCGGGAGCCCCGTGAGGTCGACCGACGCCGCGAGCTCGTGGGCGGCCTCGAGCTGCTCGGGGAGACGTGTGATCGCGTCGACGTACCCGAGCGTGTCCGTCACCATGGATCGCTCAGGTGGCGGCGTCGAAGGTCGGCTGGATGCCCTCGGCGTCGGCCTTCGCGAGCAAGCGCTCGTGCTCGGCGTCGTCGACGGTCTCGGCCTCGTCGACGAGCATGATCGGGATGTCGTCGCGCACGGCATAGCGCCGCTTCAGGCGCGGGTTGTAGAGCGACGACTCGGACTCGAAGTAGAGCAGCGGGCCCTTGTCCTCCGGACAGGCGAGGATCTCCAGCAGCTGCGGGTCGAGGGCCACGGGCGCCGCCTCCGTTCGGTTCTCCGAGGTCGTGGGCCCTCAGTCTGCCTCGCCGTCGACCAACGCGAGCACCTCGGCGGTGTGCTCGTCGCACGCGGCGCGGTCCGCAGCCTCGAGGTTCAGACGCAGCAGCGGCTCGGTGTTGCTGGGCCGGAGGTTGAACCACCAGTCCCCGACGTCGACCGTGAGCCCGTCGAGTCGGTCCTGGGTGTGCTCGGCGTACGCGGCCGCGACCTCGTCGATGGTCGCGCGCGGGTCGTCGACCCGCCGGTTGATCTCACCCGACGCGGCGTAGCGCTCGAGCGGCTTGCGCAGCTCCGACAGCGGGACGTCCGTGCGCGAGAGCGCCTCGAGGACGACGAGCGCGGCGATGAGCCCCGAGTCGGCGCGGTAGTTGTCGCGGAAGTAGTAGTGGCCGGAGTGCTCGCCGCCGAAGATCGCACCGGTCTCGGCCATCACCTGCTTGATGAAGGAGTGACCGACGCGAGTGCGGACCGGCGTGCCGCCCAGCTCGCGCACGATCTCCGGAACGACCTTCGAGCAGATGAGGTTGTGGACGATGACGCGGTCCTCGCTCGGCGCGTCGGCGGCGACGCGTTCGAGGATGGATCGCGCAACCAGCGCCGTGGTGAGCGAGCCGCTGACGGGCTGCGCCTGGTCGTCCACGAGGAAGACGCGATCGGCGTCGCCGTCGAAGGCCAAGCCGACGTCCGCGCGTTCCTCGAGGAGCGCGCGCTGCAGGTCCCGGAGGTTCTCCGGACGGATCGGATCGGCCGGATGGTTCGGGAACGTGCCGTCGAGCTCGAGGAAGAGGTACGAGCACCGGAAGGGCAGGCCCTCGAAGACCGCGGGGACGACGAGCCCACCGATCCCGTTCGCCGTGTCCGCGACGACCCGAAGGGGCGCCAGCGCGTCGGTCTCGACGAAGGAGTGGACATGCTCGACGAACTCCGGGAGCAGGTCGCGCTGCTCCAGGTGACCACGCGACGGTGCCTCCTCGATGACACCCTTCTCGACGCACGCCTGGATCTCGCGGAGGCCCGTGGCCTCGCCGATCGGCCTCGCGCCCGCGCCGCACAGCTTGATGCCGTTGTACTGGGCGGGGTTGTGGCTGGCAGTGAACATCGCCGCGGGCGAGTCGAGGTGGCCGGCCGCGAAGTACACGAGGTCGGTCGACGCCAGGCCGAGGTCGACGACGTCCGCCCCTGCGATCGTGGCGCCGTCGGCGAACGCCGCCACGAGCGATCGGCCCGACGGCCGAGCGTCGCGGCCGACGAGGACGCGGCGCGCGCCCGTGAACCCGACGAACGCGTTCCCCGCGGCCTGCGCGACGGACTCGTCGAGCTGGTCGGGATAGGTGCCACGGACGTCGTAGGCCTTGAAGATCACGTCGAGATCCGGCATCCCGGTGATCCTTACCCAGGAGCCGGGTCGACCTCCTCTGTCCCGGCCTCGGCCTCGGCCTCACGGCGGCGGCGGGCGCGGATCGGCCACCACGCGAGCAGCCCCACCCCGACGATCCCGGCGAGCGTTGCCAGGCGACCGAGCCACTCCGCTGAGGTCGTGCCGTAGTGGAGGGTGACGTCGTGCCGGGTCGGGACCACGACCATGAAGTTCGGCGTCGCGCGGTACGGACCCTCGGCGCCGTCGGCCTCCCAGTTCGGGAACCACGACTCGCGGACGACGACGGGCACGCCCGTGCGCGAGACGTGGAACGAGATCTCGTCGTCGCCCGAGTGGATCTTCGAGATGCGGACCTCGGGAAGGCGCTGCTTCGCGACGCCCCGCGCCGACGCGGTCCCCGCACGCTGCCACGCGGCCGGGCCCTCGTCGACGAGCGGCCGGTCGAGGGCCCGCGGGTCGTCGAACCATGGGACACCGATGCAGTCCTGCCACTCGTGGAGGTGCAGGCTCTTGGCGTCGAGACCCGTCTGCACGAGCCGCGCCCGGCAGACGCGCTGGTCGTGCGCTCGGAACCCGTCGATGACCACGGGCCGGTAGCGCAGGGGCGCGACGAGCTCCGTGCCCCTGACCTCGTAGACCGACCAGCCGTTCGGCGGCTGCTGATCGAAGTCGGGGGACGTGGTCACGAGACGCAGGCGCGGGTCCGCGTCGGCCTTCGCCTTCGCCTGCGCCGAGTGCACGGCGAGATAGCGGATGCCCAGCACCTGGAGCCATCGCACGCCGAGGTCGAAGTCCTGCTGGGATCGGTACGTGATCCCGCGCACCGCACCCGAGGAGTTGCCAGGCGCGTCGAGCGCCGCAGTCGCCATGAAGTGGTAGGGCGACGTCGCGGATGCTTCGTAGTACACGCCCTCCATCGACGCGATGCGCCCGTGCGTCCAGTACGGCAGCAGCATCGGCGCGAGGGGTGACCCGTACACGTTGAGCTGGGTGTTGCCCTCCCAGAGCACGCGCCCGGGCGGCAGCGCGGCGAGCGCGTCGACGAACGCGCGGTACTCGCCGTACTGCTTCGCGGGGGTGGTGCCCTCGCCCTTGGTGTCCTCGTAGCCCAGGTAGTTCCACCGGGTCCAGAACGGCAGGAACGACTTGCCGTCGTCGATCGAGATGAGCGCTCCGACCGACAGGACCGCGGTCAGCCCGACCGCGACCGCGGTGCCGAGCACTCGGGGCGGGGTGCGGGTGCCCCACTCGTGGGCGGCGCGCCGGGCCGCCCATGCCGCGCCGCGAACGACCTCGGCGCCACCGAGACCGAGCAGGAGGAAGACGCCGAGGTACCAGAACGGCAGGAACCGCAGGTTCCATGCGGTCGTCGCCTGGATGTCCTCCCAGAACCGGAAGAGCAGACCGGAGACCGCGGTGATCGCGATGACGACGAACGTCGACGTGCGCCGGCCCACGATGCCGCCGATCAGCGCGATCCCGATCAGCACGGTCGCGCCCCACTGCCACGGCCACGCGCTCTGCACCCCGAACAGGTAGTCGGGGAAGAGGTAGTCCGTGTACTCGGTGATGGGCGTGTAGCGCATGTCGGTCGTGTACTGGAGCACCGCGAGCAGCGGAACCAGCCAGACGGCCGTCAACAGGGTGCCGACGCCACCGATCACGGCGGCCCGAACGATCGTCTGCTTCGGGCGCGACGCGAGCCACACGAAGAAGGCGCCCACGACGGCGAAGATCGCGACGACGAGATGGCTCATGACCGCGGCCGCGAGCAGCAGGGCGGGGAGCCACATCCGCCGTCCCGTGCGCAGCGCGGACGCGAACGTGCCGAAGAACGCGAGCGCGAACGCCAGCGCGAGCGTGTACGAGTACTCCCCGGCGAGCATGCTCGGCAGCGACCCACCGGCGATGTGCTGATTGAAGGCGATGCTCTGCGCGGCGGTGCCGGTGCCGGGGTCGCCGGTGAAGAACAGGTACGCAGTCGCGGCGACGGCGAGGAGCGCCGGTGCCGGGCGAGGTGCTCGCAGTCCCCGCCCGAGCACGTACGCGCTGACGGGGAGGAGCAGCGGGCCCGTGATCGTGCCGAGCTTGAACGCGATGTTGTACGGGAAGACGACGTCGAACGCGAGGATCAGCAGCGCCGGGACCGGGAAGTAGAACTGCCCCGCGGGGAAGCCGGCGTAGAAGTCGGGCGACCACCCGGCGATCCGCCACGGCAGCAGGTGGTCGCGGAGGTACGCGGGCCACCAGACGTGCGCCGCGGTGTCACCCCCGGTCGGGGTCGTGTCGCGGAAGAGCAGATCGGGACGCAGCTCCCAGAAGACGAACGCGACGCACGCCGCGAGGACGAACGGGCCGATCCATCGATCGAGCTCGCGGACCGGCGCCCACCAGGGTGACCACGGCCGGAGCGCGCGCTCCGGCGACCCCGGGTCAGGAGTGGTGACGCCGGGCGCGCTCCGTGCGCGCTCTGCGACCAGGCTCACTCGAACAGCCTGCCAGGGCGGCGCTGCCTTCAGCCCGCATGGCGTCGCTGATCAGGTGGCGCGGACGAGCTCCAGCACCCGCGTGAGCGGCACGACGCCCTCGGGCGCCTCCCAGGTCTGGGCCTCACAGCCCCCGCAGCGGCGGAACGTCAGGTCCGACCCCGAGACGCGCATGCGGATCTCGATGATCGACGCCGTGGCACACGTCGGACAGCGCATTCCGAAACCTCCCAGTCGATGCCCCTTGTTGCCCGCATGGTTGATCGACCGGGGGACGTCGGATCTTGAGCACCCGGTGTGGATCCCGTCGGATCAGGTCAGGATCTGGATGGCGGCCACCAGGTTGAAGCCCGCATGGAGGCACACCGACTGGCCGATGCGGCCCGTCACCACCGCCCGCCAGCCCGAGACCAGCCCGAGCAGCAGGAACGCCGGCACGTAGTACCCCGTCCCGAGGTCGCCGAGCACGTGCACGACCGCGAAGACCAGGGCGGCCGTGCTGACGGCAGCCACGGGTGACACCCGGCGCAGGAGGCTGCGGAGCAGCACACCCCGGAAGAGCAGCTCCTCGGCGAGCGGCGCGACGAGCACGACCCCGGCCGCGACGCCGACCTTCTCGAGGACGCCCGCCGAGTGCTCGAAAGTCTGGACGACGTCCTGGCTCGAGTCTGTGAGGCCCGCGAGCTCCGTGATCGGCAGCACGAGGATGCCTGCCGCCACGGCCAGGCCCACCCCGGCGAGCACCCAGACGGAGTCGTGAGGGTCGAACGCGAGGCCGAAGTCTCGCCGCAGCGAGCCCTGACCCTTCGAGCGCGAGATGGCGAGGATCGACGCCACGATGGCCGCGTTCTGGACGACGAGCAGGACGAGCGTCGCGACGACCTCGCGGTCGTCGGGGATCTTCCCGTTGGGATCGATGAAGGGGACCGCGGCGATGACGGCGGCGACGATCCCGACGACCCAGGCGACGAGCGCGTCCGGCAGCCCCCACCGCACGGCAGCCGGCGGAGCCGGAGTGCCCATCCGGCTGACGCTAGCGGCGCGTCTCCCGAGGCCACGGCGCAGGAATCAGCGCCCTACGATGGGTGTTTCGCGGAGGGCGACCCTGTTCCTCCCGAAGGCCTGGAGCCGTATGAGCCGCCCCCCGACCGAGATGCCTCCGGGACGCCCGGCGGGCGGCCCCGAGCGCCGGCCTGGCGAGCGCCCGCCCCCGACCCCGGGGCCTCCGTCGTGGACCCGGATGCTCCCGTGGCTGCTCATCCTCGCCCTCGTCGGCGTGTTCGCCCTGACGAACGTCTTCTCCATCGACAGCAGCTCGACGAAGGACCTCTCGTACTCGCGGTTCATGCAGGAGGCGCGCGACGGCAACGTCAGGAAGGTGCAGTTCGACCCGTCGAACGGCGACCTGAGCGGTGAGCTGAAGACGCCCATCGACGGGACCAAGGACTTCGCGTCCGAGGGCCCGACCGACGACCTGCCGCCGAAGGACCTCGCCATCCTCAACAAGCACGGCGTCGACCTCGTGTACCAGCGCGCGGGATCGAACTTCTTCCTCGACCTCATCCCGCTGCTGCTGCCCGCGGTGCTCATCATCGGCTTCTTCGTCTGGATGAGCCGGCGCGCGCAAGGACAGATGGGCGCGGTGATGAACATCGGGCGGAGCCGCGCCAAGGTGTACAACACCGAGAAGCCGAAGACGACGTTCGACGACGTCGCCGGCTACGGGCCGGTGAAGACCGAGATCGCCGAGGTCGTCGACTTCCTGAAGTTCCCGCAGAAGTTCAAGCAGATCGGCGCGCGGATCCCGAAGGGTGTCCTCCTCGTCGGCCCACCCGGCACCGGGAAGACGCTCATCGCGCGCGCCGTGGCGGGCGAGGCGGGCGTGCCCTTCGTCTCGGTCACGGGCTCCGACTTCATGGAGATGTTCGTCGGGGTCGGCGCAGCGCGCGTCCGCGATCTCTTCCAGACCGCGCGCAAGCAGGCTCCCGCGATCATCTTCGTGGACGAGGTCGATTCGATCGGCCGCAAGCGCGGCGCGGGGCTCGGCGGCGGGCACGACGAGCGCGAGCAGACGCTCAACCAGATGCTCGCCGAGATGGACGGGTTCGAGGCGACCGAGGGGATCGTGATGATGGCGGCCACGAACCGCCCCGACGTCCTCGACCCTGCGCTGCTCCGCCCCGGCCGGTTCGATCGTCAGATCGTCGTGCCGCTCCCGACGCTCGAGGAGCGCGTGAAGATCCTCCAGGTCCACATGCGCGACACGAAGATCGCACCCGACCTCGACGTCGAGGTGATCGCGCGGGGCACACCGGGCATGGCGGGCGCCGATCTCTCGAACCTGGTGAACGAGGCTGCGCTCCATGCCGTTCGTCGCGGCTCGTCGATCGTCGACAGCGAGGACTTCGAGGCCGCGCGCGATCGCGTCCTGATGGGGCTCAAGCGTGACGCGATGGCGATCAGCGACGAGGAGAAGGAGGTCATCGCGTACCACGAGGGCGGTCACGCCGTCCTCGCGTACGTCCTCGACCACGCCGATCCCGTCCACAAGGTCACGATCCTGCCGAGCGGCATGGCGCTCGGCGTCACACAGCAGCTGCCCGAGGACGAGCGGCACATCTACAAGCGCGAGTACATCGCCGACTCCATCGTCGTGGCGCTCGGCGGTCGCACGGCCGAGGAGCTGGTGTTCGGTCACCTCTCGACCGGTGCGCAGAACGACCTCGTCCGGATCACGGAGATGGCGCGCAAGATGGTGCGCGAGTGGGGCATGTCCGAGCGGATCGGACCCATGGCATGGGGGAGCCAGGGACCGGTCTTCCTCGGTGAGGACCTCGTCCACACCCGCGACTACTCCGACGAGACCGCGCGCGTCATCGACGAGGAGGTGGAGCACATCCTTCGTCAGGAGGAGACTCGTGCCCGCCGCGTCCTCCGAGTGCACCGCCGGGGGCTCGATGCGGTCGCCCGCGCGCTCCTCGAGCACGAGACCATCACGGGCCAGCAGGTCGGGCAGCTCGTCGACGACGCCATGGGGCGCAACGTCGGCGGCTACCGCAAGGTGCGCCGCGCCGACGGCACGATCGTCGAGATGCGCCCGCCGGGCGACAACGGCGGCACCAAGGGCGGCAAGGCAGCGGGCGCGGCGAAGCGCACGAGCCGCTCGCGCGCCGCGCGCTAGGAGATGGAGCGGAGGCGCGGCCGGACGGCCGGGGCGCCGGAGCGGAATCGACCCCAGGCCTAGAAGACCACGCCGAGATCCGCTTCGGGCGTCGAACCGGGCGAACGAGCCTCGGCGGTCGCCGCCCACAGATCCGTCGCCGTCGTCGCGCCGACGAACGCGCGGCACACGACGCCGTCGGCGTCCACGATCAGCACCATCGGGATCGCCTCGATGCGGTATCGGTCGTGGATGTCGCGGCGCGTCTCGAACGGGAGCTCGCAGGTCGCGACGTCACGCGACTCGAGCGCTTCGACCTTCGGCCCGAGGCCGGCACAGGACGCGCACGCCGCCGACGAGAAGTACGCGACCAGCCAGGGGGCGTCGGGACGCTCGAAGTCGGCGCGCGCGACCTGGCGCGGCACCGGATAGGCGTCGCGCGGCGGTCCGTCGGGCACACGGCGGCGGAGCCACCACGCGACCCCCAGAGCGCCGGCTGCGACCGCGATCCCGATCGCGAGCTGCGTGATCACGGCGACGCGGTTCCCGGCACGGTCGCCCCCGCGGGGAAGGGGACGCCCGACGCGATCGATGCGCCCGGGACGACGATCTCGCGGCCGACGACGATCGGGCCGTCGGCGCTGACGACGATGACCCTGTCGGGTGAGATCCCGCGCTCGCCGAGCGAGAACACGGCGCGCTCCCCCGGCGGCACTGCTTCCGCGGGCGCGCTGGCGGGGCTGTTGGGGTCGCCCGCGGTGTACGCGTAGATCTGCACCGTGATCGGCTCGGGACCGACGTTCACCGCGCTCACGATCCCGTCGCCGTCCTCGGTGAGGCGCCCGAGCGCGAAGGCCCACTGACGCGCGCTCGTGGCGATGCCGGAGGTCGTCGCGACCGCGGTGACCGGTGCCGGCGTGGCCCACGCGCCGAAGGCCCCGGCCACGATCGGGGTGCCGTGCTTCGACCGCACGTCGACGGCGTATCCGTTCCCGGCCGCCACCTTGCCGCCGACGTCCACGCGGCGCACGGAGTTGCCCGGCACCGCGACCGTGTCGGGCGGCACACGCCGGTCCTCCGGGAGGAGCAGCCGCACCTCGACCTCCGCCGTCCCCGGCGTGAAGTTCGCGATCGACACCGACTGGGCCGCGCCTTCCATGGCGTCGCCGACCGGGAACCGCCACCGCGGCGCGCCGCCCGTCGCACCCTGCGCGAGCGCGATGCCCTTGCGCGTGTCCGAGCCGTCGAATCGCGCGCTGCGCTCGGCGACGATGCGACCGAT
The DNA here is from genome assembly GCA_036559825.1 of Acidimicrobiia bacterium. GTDB lineage: Bacteria > Actinomycetota > Acidimicrobiia > IMCC26256 > PALSA-555 > DATBSK01. Next base: position 21,838 of record DATBSK010000128.1, read on the forward strand.
GCGGGCGTGCACGGCGATCCCGACCTGGAGCTGCCGTCGCGTCAGGTCGTGGACCGCGACCGAGACGCGCGACCGCCGCGGCACGACGAGGGCCTGCACCGTGTCCGGCGTCTGCACGCCCACATCCGTCAAGAAGCTGACATCCACGATGGCGTCGGTCCCGAACGGGTTGAAGAGCGACAGCCAGTCCTCGGCGCCGCGCTCGGTCGAGCCCTCTGCGAACAGCCACGTCCGCGCTGCCGCGCGCTCGCAAGGCCCGACGGCAACGTCGTCCTGCGACGTGATCTCGTGCTCGACGATCGCGCGTCCCCCGAACGTCTCGACCACCACGCCAGGTTCCGCGGCGCGCAGGATGCGTGCGACCTCGACGCGGCGCTGCTCGTACGCCTCGAGGCGCGTGCGCTCCGTGACGGGGGACTCGGTGCCGCCCGGCATGACCGTCGTCTCGACATCGATCGCGTGCGGCTCGAGGTTCCCGATGATGACGGTCTCGGTGGCGCGCCCGTCGGCGGTCGACGTGCCCTCGGCGCAGTACCAGGCTGCCGACGAAGCCCGGGCGTCCGCCACCTCCGGCCCGTCGACGGGTCGGTGGGCGGGCACCGTGACGGCGATGCCCGCGTGATCCGTCTGCGCGAGGGCGATGCCGCCGACGACGAGCACGGCGAGCACGACGAGCGCGGCGACCCGTCGCGCTCGGTCCGTCGTCTCGGTCGAGCCTCCGCTGCGCCGTCCCGTTCGCGCGTTCATCTCGTGGCGCCTCCGCCGCGCCGTCCCGCTCGTCCGAGCACGGCTCCGCTCCGGCTCACTGGTCCCAGAACCCGTCGAGGTCGTCGAAGCCCGCGAGCTCGCCGTCGAGCGCGAAGTCCGTGGCGCGCGGTGCGCGCTCGACCCGCTCGCGTCGCACGTGCTCGCGCTGGGTCGCCCGTGCGCGCGCCCGCCCGCGCGACCACCACGCGATGACGGCGAGCCAGAGGATCAGCTCACCCGCCAGCGCTGCGTAGCGCGCTCCTTGACCGTCGTGCGCGAATTGCACGGTGCTGAGGTTCGGGTGCTGCCAGCCGTTGACCCAACCGAACGCGCGGAGGTGTGCGAGCGTGCGCCCGCCGCCGTCGGCGGTCCAGCCGCCGTCGTACGCCTCTGCCAGCAGCAGCGTGCCGGGCGCAACGGGCTTGTCACCGACGGGCCGGGCACGAGCCAGGTCGGTCCGCACCGCGCTCCGCAGCGGCGCGACGGAACCGCTCGGCACGTCGCTGGTGGTCAGGGCTCGCGCCGGCGCCCACGCGCGGTTCTCGTAGATCAGCAGGCCCGGCTCGCCGCGCAGCTGCGTCAGGTCGAGCTGGCCGGCGAGGGCGGCCGTCACCGCCGGGACGCGCCGGCCGCGGGTGCCGTCCGGACCGTTGCGCACGGGGACGACGAGGTACCGCACGCCCGCCGGCGCGAGCAGGCGGCCCATGCGCGTCGTGAGTCCGGCCCGGGTCACCGCGATCGCTCGCGCGATCACGTCGTCGGCGCTCGTGACCGGCGCGCGCCACAGCTCGCGCGCGTCGCCGGCGCCGTTGCGCGTCACGACCCACGACAGCTCGCTGTCGAGCTCGACCGGGTCGAGCGGGAGCACGTCGGGATCGCCGATCCAGAGGATCCGGAACTGGCCCTCGTGGCTGCTGTCCTTGGTGAACGAGAGGACGTCGGCCCAGCTCCCGTCGGGAGCGTTCCATCGGCCACTGATGGTGTCCGCCGCGAGCCCGAAGCCGCCGAGCACGATGCCCGCGACCGCGCCGACGACCAGCACGCGCCGCCAGCCGGACTCCGACCCCATCTCCACGGCGTCGCTCGCCGCAGAGCGTGATGCCCCACCATGGGTCGCTTCGCTGCGGGCGGGGATACCCCGCCCGCGGACGCTCCGCTCCGTCTCCGCGGGCGCCCGCTCCGCTGC
>DATBSK010000129.1:0-19080 GCA_036559825.1 Acidimicrobiia bacterium
ACCGTGGCCTCGTCGCCAGGGATGCCCGCGACCACGACCTCGCCCTCGTGGGCGCTGGACTGCGAACGGCACACCACGAAGTCGCCGTCGAGGATGCCGGCGTCGATCATCGAGTCGCCGCGCACGCGGACCATGAACAGCTCGCCGTCACCGGTGAAGTCCTCGGGAAGGGGATAGGACTCCTCCACGTTCTCCTGCGCCAAGACGTCGGTACCTGCCGCGACGTCGCCGACCAGCGGCACGTGGCGCACCGGCCGGCGCTCGATCGCCGCGCCGGAGCCCGACTCGTACACGAGCTCCATCGCCCGCGGCTTCGTGGGGTCGCGCCTGAGGAAGCCCTTGTCCTGCAGGGCGGCGAGGTGTGCGTGGACGGTGGAGCTCGAGGAGAGCCCGACCGCCTCGCCGATCTCCCGGACGCTCGGTGGGTAGCCCCGCTCCCGGACCTGGGCGTCGATGAACTCGAGGACCTGGCGCTGCCGTTCGGTGAGCTCGGTCATGGGCGGCACGGTACCACGATCACGTGTTCGGGGCAAACACCTGTTCGCTCGCCAGAGGGCCGAACATCCGTTCTTGACGGCGAACACCCGTTCTGGTTGGATGGGGACGAACAGGCGTTCGGTCCCGCAGGCGAACCGCCGGAGCCGTTACGGCGGCGGGCCCGGGCGACTGTCACACCCCCGGGGTCGACTGTCGGTCGAGACCCGTCAGGACGAAAGGACGAGATGGCTGCCTGCACGACCGCACCCGGCATCGGCGTCCGTGGCTGGCCCGCGACCAGCCGCGTCGCTCCGCGCGGAGCCATCCCGCGCGGGCCCCTTCGGGGAACCCGGGTCACCCCCGCGACCCACCAGTCGAGACGGCGCGTCTGTCTCGGTGTGCTGGCGCTGGGCGTGGTGGTCGTGGCAGCACGGGCGGGCGTTGCGCTCGGGGGCTCACCCCTCGCGGCTCCCGAGCGCCGCCCAGCCTCGTCCAGCACCGTGGTCGCCCGGCCCGGCGACACGCTGTGGGCGATCGTCTCGCGCCTCGCCCCGGGCGAGGACCCGCGCCCGCTCGTCGACGAGCTCGTCGCGCAGCGCGGCACGGCGACCCTCCAGCCCGGGGAGCGCATCCGCCTCCCCGGATGACGGGGGACCGCCGCGGACGGCCGGAGCGCCGGCGGTACCGTGGCAAGCATGCGGTGCCCCTACTGCCAGGCCGACGACGACAAGGTCGTCGACTCGCGCCCGCTCGACGACGCGGCCGCAGTACGCCGGCGGCGCGAGTGCCTGTCGTGCGGCCGGCGGTTCACGACCCACGAGCGCATCGTGGAGCTCCCGCTCATGGTCGTGAAGCGCTCCGGGCTCAAGGAGCCGTTCGAGCGCGAGAAGCTCGCCGACGGGGTCCGCAAGGCGATCGCCGGGCGGACCGTGACGCCCGCCGCGGTCGAGTCCGCCCTGGCGGGCATCGAGGAGGAGGCCCGCGCCGGGGGTCCCGAGGTCCCGACCGAGGTGCTCGGGATGGCCGTCCTCGAGCGCCTGCGCCTGCTCGACGAGGTCTCGTACCTGCGGTTCGCCTCGGTGTACAAGGGGTTCGACGACGCGGCCGACTTCGAGCGCGAGGCCGTCGCGCTGCGCAAGACCACCGCCCCGAAGCGCAGGCACCCGGCGCCCTGAGCGCGGCGGCGTGGCCCGTGTTGCGGGAGAACACCGAAGTTGGCAGTTGACACGCATGGAATTTCGGTGTTGTAATTCACCCCGCATCTCGCGTCACCGGGGGGTTCGACCACAAGATGTTGTGGTCTCCTGCGCTCTCGGGTGGCCTCGAGCGGTCAGGACGGGTGCCGGGGAACGACCTCGGCCGACGAGAGGGGAGACCGACCCATGGCGATGGCTCCGGAGCAGATCGGCATCGGGATCCGCCGGTACTTCACCCAGCCGGGGACACATCCCTACGAGACGGTCGCCTGGGAGCGCCGAGATGCGCGCATCACGAACTTCAAGGACGGGACCGACGCGTTCTTCCAGCCCGACGTCGAGTTCCCGGTCGCGTGGTCGCAGAACGCGACGAACATCGTCGCCCAGAAGTACTTCCGCGGGACGCTCGGCACCGACGAGCGCGAGCAGTCGCTGAAGGAGGTCGTCGACCGCGTCGCCGACACGATCACCGCGTGGGGGATGCGCGACGGCTACTTCGTCGACGAGCAGGAAGGCGCGGCCTTCCGCAACGAGCTCAAGTACATCCTCGTGCACCAGCGCGCCGCCTTCAACTCGCCGGTCTGGTTCAACATCGGCGTGAAGGGCGTCCCGCAGCAAGCGTCAGCGTGTTTCATCCTCGCGGTCGACGACACGATGGACGGGATCCTCAACTGGTACCGGGAAGAGGGGATCATCTTCAAGGGAGGATCGGGCTCGGGGATCAACCTGTCCGGCATCCGCTCCTCGTTCGAGCACCTCGCCGGCGGCGGCACCGCGAGCGGCCCCGTGAGCTTCATGCGCGGCGCAGATGCATCGGCGGGCACGATCAAGTGCCTCCACGCCGACACTCCGATCGTCACCAGCCGCGGCGTCGTCCCGATTCGGGACGTGCGTGCCGGCGACGACGTCGCGACGCGGTTCGGGCCGAGACCCGTCACAGCAGTCCACGACAACGGGGTCCGAAAGCTCGTGCGTGTGCACACGAGCCTCGGTGACGAGATCACCTGCACGCCCGAGCACAAGTTCCTCGTGCGCGCTCGGGAGGGTGTCGTCTGGCGCGAGGCCGGTGATCTGCAGGCTGACGACTACCTGACCGTCGCTCTCGACAACGAGGATCTCGGTCGCACACGGGTGCTCCGGAAGCCCGTCCGTGGTCATCGCCGCGAAATCGAGCACGATCTCCCCGACACACTCGACGACGCGTTCGCGCTGTGGCTCGGCTGGATCTACGGCGATGGCTCGATCACCACGTACCGAGCAACGAACGTCATCGCGCTGCAGATCGGAGATGCTGATCCTGAGCTGCCGGGCCGCTATGCAGCATTGACACGAACCCTCTTCGGCCCCCGTGCACACCTCTGCCTGGACCGACACACCGACCGACCCGATGCGTCCTTGTCGGCGCGTCTCGCGTCGACCAGGATCATCCGCTTCCTGGAGCTGAACGGACTCCGCAAGGATCCCGCCGCCAGGTTGCGAGTCCCGTCGCTGGTCAGTGCATCACCGCCATCGGTACGGGCGGCATTCCTGTCGGGCCTCTTCGAGGCCGACGGTCACGTCGGGAACGGGTACCCCCAACTCTCGACGACCAGCCGCGAGCTCGCCCGCGACGTGCACCGGTTGCTGCTCTCGATCGGCGTCCCGTCGACGATCGGGCGGATCGACGATCGACGTGCAGCGTTCGGGAACCGACCCATGCACATCGTCCGCATCGTCGGTGGTGAGGGGGTGCGGCGCTTCGCCAAGCTCGTCGGCTTCGTCTCCGACCGCAAGCAGCGCGCGCTCGATGCTGCCGTTGAGCGAAAGGGCGCGAGCCCGTTCGAGTCGCAGTGGACCCTGCCCCACGTCGAGCGCGAGCTCGATCGTTTGTGGAGGTCCACTGCAGATCAGCGCTTGCGCCGCGCGCTCTCGCCATATTGCCGCGCGCGCGCGCCGCGTTCGATGAGCCTGCTGCGGGCGCGAGCGCTCGTCGAGCGCTTCCCCGAGCTGTCTCGGACCTCACTCGGCGGCTTTGCCGACGGCGTGATGCTCTACGTGACCGCTGGAGTCGTCCAGGCAGGCGAGGGACCGACCTATGACCTCACCGTCGCCGATGCCCACGAATACTTGGTCAATTCGGTTGTTACACACAACTCGGGCGGGAAGACAAGACGCGCCGCCAAGATGGTGATCCTCGACGTCGATCATCCCGACGTCGAGGAGTTCATCTGGTGCAAGGCGCGCGAGGAGCGCAAGGCGCGCGCCCTGCGCGACGCCGGGTTCGACATGGACCTCGACGGGATCGACTCCCACTCGATCCAGTACCAGAACGCGAACAACTCCGTGCGCGTGACGGACGAGTTCATGCAAGCGGTCGTCGACGACGCCGATTGGAAGTTCGACGCCGTCGTGACCGGCGAGACGCTGAAGACGGTGAAGGCACGCGAGCTGATGCGTCAGATCGCCGAGGCCGCGTGGGAGTGCGCCGACCCGGGGATGCAGTACGACACGACGATCAACCGTTGGCACACCGCGCCGAACACCGGTCGCATCAACGCCAGCAACCCGTGCTTCCCGGGCAGCGAGCGAGTGCACACGGATAAGGGCCTGATCAGGTTCGACGAACTCGTCGATCGGGCACGCGCCGGCGAATCGTTCGGGATCTACACGCACGATGTGACGAACGCTCATGCTCCGACAGAGCGACTCGAGGTGACGCGTCCCGACGCCGTGATGATCACAGGGTTCAACGAGATCGTGAAGCTCAGGTTCTCGAATGGATCCGAGCTGCGCTGCACGCCGAGCCACAAGATCTTCACGACGAACCGCGGTTACGTCGCCGCGAGCGATCTCACCGAACACGATGAGGTCAAGACGTTGACAATCGAAGCGCCGGCGACGGCAGCCGAATGGCGCCTACCCGTCTCGAGCCGCCTGTACGCAATTGCCGGCCGTGGTGACAAGGTGTCTCGTCGCTTCAATCTTCCTGAGAAGTGGTCGCCCGAGCTCGCCCATTATCTCGGTTGGCTGGTCGGCGACGGCTGCATCTCTGGCGACGTCGTGACGACCGTGTACGGCACCGCTGAAGAGCAGAGCGGAATCCTTCCTCAGCACCGCGAGGTCGCGACCTGGATGAACGACGGCGTCGCGCCGAAGCCGTCTGTGCAATCGAACGGCACGGTGCAGCTGCGGCAGAGCCGCCGCGTGATCGCGCGCTTCTTCGAGGCGCTGGGTGTCTCGAGAAAGAAGGCGTCCGAGAAGGTCGTTCCCAAGACGATCTACCAGGCGCCGTCGCAGATCGTCGCCGCGTTCCTCCGCGGGCTCTTCGATGCCGACGGTTGCGTGTATGACGGTGAGACGACGCGCTATGTCGGTCTGGGTTCCGTATCTCGCCGGATGCTCGTCGAAACGCAGCAATTGCTCACGACGTTCGGCGTGTTCAGCCGGATCTACCGCACGCGAGCGCCGGGACGAGCGTTCTCCCATGTCCGAAAGGATGGGACACACGCAACATACGCCGGAGGGCAGCTCTATGACCTTCGGATCGCCAACCGTTCGATCGTCCGCTTCGCGGAGGAGATTGGGTTCAGCCTTCCCACGAAGGCGGCGAAGCTCGAGGGCGCTGTTCGATCGCACCGATTCAACGTGACGAAGGAAACGGTGCGACTTCGAGAGCGAAACGATGATGGCGTCGAGCTGACGTTCAACCTGAGCGAACCGCGCAACCACAGCTACATCGTCAACGGAACCGTTGTACGCAACTGTAGTGAGTACATGCACCTCGACAACTCGGCGTGCAACCTCGCGAGCATCAATCTCCTGAAGTACCTGGAGGACGACGGCACGTTCGACGTCGAGGGCTTCAAGCACACGGTCGAGGTCGTGTTCACCGCCCAGGAGATCCTCGTCGGAAATGCCGACTACCCAACCGACAAGATCGGTGAGACGAGCCGTCGCTTCCGCCAGCTCGGGCTCGGCTACGCGAACCTCGGCGCGCTCCTCATGGCCCAGGGCCTTTCCTACGACTCCCACGAGGGACGCGCGTGGGCGAGCGCGATCACGGCGCTCATGACCGGTCATGCGTACGCGACGAGCGCGCGGACGGCCGGACGGATGGGGCCCTTCGCGGGCTACGCGGAGAACGCCGACGCGATGCTCGACGTGCTCCGGATGCACCGCGCCGAGGTCGCCAAGATCGACGAGGACCTCGTGCCGATCGACCTGCTCGGCGCCGCGCAACGCTCCTGGGACGAGGCCGTCGACGTCGGCGAGATCCACGGCGTGCGGAACTCACAGGCCAGCGTTCTCGCTCCTACGGGGACCATCGGCTTGATGATGGACTGTGACACGACAGGCATCGAGCCCGACCTCGCGCTGACGAAGGCGAAGAAGCTCGTCGGCGGCGGGACGATGATGATCGTCAACCAGACGATCCCACGTGCGCTCCGCAAGCTCGGCTATTCCGACGAGGACACCGACGCGATCGTCGAGTTCATCCACGAGCACAAGACGATCGTGGGCGCGCCGGGCTTCAAGGCCGAGCACCTCCCGGTGTTCGCGTGCTCCATGGGTGACAACACCATCCACTACATGGGTCACGTGAACATGATGGCCGCGGCGCAGCCGTGGCTCAGCGGCGCGATCTCCAAGACCGTGAACATGCCGGAGGAGGTGACCGTCGAGGACATCGAGGAGCTCTACGTCGAGTCGTGGCGGCTCGGGCTGAAGGCCGTCGCGATCTACCGGGACAACTGCAAGGTCGCGCAGCCGCTCGCCACCCAGAAGAAGGAGGCTGCCGACGCCGGCGCGACCGACGTCGCCGACGCGATCGAGCACCAGGCCGAGGCGCTCACCCAACAGGTCGAGCGCATCGTCGAGACGGTCATCGTGCAGCAGCCGATCCGCCAGAAGCCGCCGCGCACGCGCACGTCGAAGACGTTCTCGTTCCGCGTCGCCGACTGCCACGGGTATGCCACCGTCGGCGAGTTCGAGGACGGCCGACCGGCCGAGGTGTTCCTCAAGGTCGCCAAGCAGGGCTCGACGCTCGCCGGGATCATGGACGCGTTCGCGATCTCGGTGAGCCACGGGCTCCAGTACGGCGTGCCGCTCCGCGCGTTCGTCGACATGTTCACGAACATGCGCTTCGAGCCGGCGGGCATCACCGACGACCCCGAGATCCGCTTCGCGACGAGTCTCGTCGACTACATCATCCGGCGGCTCGCAGTCGAGTACCTGCCGTTCGACGAGCGCAAGGAGCTCGGTGTTCTCACGGTGGGCGAGCGGGCCGAGCCGACGCTGCCGGGTGTCGAGGAAGCCGCGACGCCGCAGCAACCGTCGCGCGAGCTGCTGCCGCCCGAGGACCGCGCACCATCCGACGCGACGAGCACCGCTGCGTCACCGCCCGCGCCCCCCGTCACAGCTGCGGAGCACGAGGCAGATGTGATGCTCTGCTACGTCTGCGGCGACATCATGCAACGGGCGGGCTCGTGCTTCGCATGCCCGTCGTGTGGCGCTACGAGTGGCTGCTCGTAGCGGCGCCGGCCCGCGTCCCGTGGACACCACTCCGACCCGCCGGGAGCTCCTCGGCGCGACCGCCCGCCTCGGCGGTGGCCTCGTCGCGGCGTCGACGGTCGGCATGACCGCGTTCGCGGACGCCGCAGGCGCCGCCGTTCCGGCGAAGTTCCCGAAGAGCCCTGATGCCGCGCTCCGGCGGCTCATGGCCGGGAACGCGCGCTTCGTCGACGGCGAAGCGCGCAATCCTCGGCGCAGCACGCGGCGCCGCGTGCGGGTCGCCGAGAGCCAGAAGCCGTTCGCGGCGGTGCTGACGTGCGCGGACTCGCGCGTGCCGCCCGAGCTCGTGCTCGACCAGGGCATCGGTGACCTGTTCGTCGTCCGGATCGCCGGCAACACCGGGGTCGATCCCTTGGTCGTCGGCAGCCTCGAGTATTCCGTCGAGGTCCTGGGCAGCATCCTGGTCTTCGTGCTCGGTCATTCCAATTGCGGAGCCGTGAAGGCCGCCATCGACGTCGCGACGAAGGGTGCGACGCTTCCCGGCGATCTCCCCGCCGTGGTCGCGCCGATCATCCCAGCGGTCGACGCAGTCAAGGACCGCCCGAAGGACGAGCTGCTCGAGGCCGCGACCGAGGAGAACATCCGCCTCACCATGGAGGCGCTGTCAGCGGTCGCCCTGCTGCGCGACCGCGTCGCCGACGGGTCGCTGCTCATCTCCGGAGGCGAGTACGAGCTCGCGAGCGGCAAGGTCGACCTCGTCCCCTGAGCCGTACCATCACGACCACGATGGCTGCTGCGGAGATCACCATCAACGGTGACGGCGACATGGTCGTCTACGACGGACGGGTCCTCGAGATCTTCTACCTCGACGGCTCGAAGCGATTCCTCGCGTCGCGCCTCCGGTACGAGCGCCACGCGCCCGACCGCAGCGGTGCGGTGATCGTGCAGATGTGGGCGACCAAGGCGCAGATGGTCGCGGCGATCCGGATCGAGGCCGACCGCGTCGCCGAGGTGGACGCGCTGCTCGGACGGATCGCCGAGCGCACGACCTGACGAGACCCGTGCCGATCAGCCTGGACGAGGCGCTCGACGAGCTGTACGGCGTCGCCCCGGAGGAGTTCGTGCTCGTGCGGTCGCGGCTCGAGCGCGACCTCAAGGCGGGCGGCGACGGTGAGGCCGCCGTCATGATCAAGCGCCTGCGGCGGCCCCATCTCGCCGCATGGGCGTGCAACCAGCTCGCGCGACACGACCCCGACGCGATCGTTGCACTCTTCGACGCCACCGCCGAGGTCGCAGGCGCACAGCAGCGGACGATCGGCGGGGGGGATGCCGACGAGCTTCGGGCTGCCACCCGTCGTCGCCAGGAGCAGCTCGACGAGCTCGTCAACGAGGGCCTCCGGATGCTCGCGCGTCACGCGCCGAAGCCCGCCCAGTACCGCGACAACATCGCCGCCACGCTCGATGCCGCGACCCTCGATGCCGAGGCGGCCGGCCTGCTTCGCGCCGGGCGACTCACGCAGCCGCTGCTCGCGCCAGCCGGCTTCGGGCCGCTCGATCCCGCGTTCGTCCCCGGAGCCGCGCCTCGTCCGGCGCGAAAGGTCTCCAGCCGCGAGCGCGACCGCGCCCAGCGAGACCTCGACCGCGCGCAGCAGGCGGCGGACGCGCTGGTGTCGGCCGCGGACGAAGCGGACGCCGAGGTGGCGAGCGCCGACCTGGCCACCCAGAGCGCGCTCGGCCACCTGCAGGAGGTCGACCGGGCGCAGCAGCGCGCGCGGGACGCGCTCGCCGAGGCCAACGTGCGTCTCACCGAGGCGAAGGCGCGCGCGGAGCAAGCGAGACTCGCCGTGCGCGAGGCGATGGCGAAGGTGGAGACCGCGCAGGCGCAGCTCGAGTCGCTCGAGGCTTGATCGTGGCCCCGGCGCCGATCGTCCTCGTGTCGGGCGCGCCCGGCAGCGGGAAGACGACGTGCGCGCGGCTGCTCGCCGAGCGCTTCGACCCGAGCGTGTACCTCGAGTCCGACGAGTTCTTCCGTGCGATCGCCAAGGGCTACGTCGAGCCGTGGCGTCCCGAGTCGCGCGAGCAGAACCGGATCGTCATCCGGGCGCTGGCGCGTGCGGCGCGCACGTACGCCGATGGCGGCTACGCGACCATCGTCGACGGCATTCTCGGCCCGTGGTTCCTCGACGACTTCTGCAGCGAGCTCGACCCGGCCGCCGACGTTCGCTACCTGGTGCTCCGCGTCCCCGTCGACGTCGCCGTTGAGCGGGCCGGCAGCCGATCACGCTCGCCGCTCGCTGAGGCACCGGTGCGCAGGATGCACGAGCAGCTCGGCGATCTCGGCCCGCTCGAGCCCCACGCGGTCGACGCGGCGAACGCCGAGCCGGTCGACCTGGTCGCAGGCCTCCACGAGCGGCTGACCATTGGGGGCTTCCGACTGCCGGGCCGCTGACCGTCGGCCGCTGCGCCGGCCCGCACTCCGGCGATATGGTTGCGCCGATACAACCATTGCATCGAGGAGCAGCCGGTGCGCACGCCCATCTGTGACCGCCTCGGGATCGAGTTCCCGATCTTCGCCTTCTCCCACTGCCGGGACGTCGTCGCAGCGGTGAGCCGCGCCGGCGGGTACGGCGTGCTCGGCGCGCTCGCGTACTCACCCGACCAGCTCGAGATCGAGCTGACGTGGATCGACGAGCACGTCGACGGCAAGCCCTACGGCGTCGACATCGTCATGCCCGCGAAGTACGTGGGGAAGGGCGGTGGCGACGAAGCGAGCGTCGCCAGCCTCGACGCGCTGATCCCGGAGGAGCACAAGCGCTTCGTCGAGGAGCTGCTCGAGGAGCACCACGTGCCGCCGTTGCCGGAGGACCTCGCGGGCGCGACGCCGAAGGCGGCGGGCCTGAACGTCGATGCGGAGGCACCGGGCCAGGTCGAGGTGTCGCTGGCCCACGGCGCGAGCATGCTCGTGAACGCGCTGGGGCCGCCGCCGCCCGACGTCATCGAGACCGCGCACGAGCACGGTGTGCTCGTCGGCGGCCTCGTCGGCAGCAAGCAGCACGCCGAGCGTCAGGTCGGCATGGGTGTCGACGTCATCGTGGCCCAGGGCACGGAGGCCGGCGGTCACTGTGGCGAGATCAGCACGATGGTGATCGTGCCCGAGGTGGTCGACTCCGTCGGGCCGGACGTCCCGGTCCTCGCGGCCGGTGGCATCGGCTGCGGCCGCCAGATGGCCGCCGCGATGGCACTGGGTGCGCAGGGCGTGTGGACCGGTTCCATCTGGCTGACGGTCGCCGAGGCGGACACGCAGCCGGTCGTCGTCGAGAAGTTCCTCGAGGCGACGTCGCGCGACACCGTCCGCTCCCGCGCGATGACGGGCAAGCCCGCCCGTCAGCTGCGCAGCGCGTGGACCGACGCGTGGGCGCGGGAGGACACCCCCGACCCCCTGCCCATGCCCCTGCAGGGGCTCCTGTTCAACTCCGCGGGGCGTCGCATCACGCGCGCGCAGAACCGCGAGCTCGCCGGGTTCCCCGTGGGGCAGATCGTCGGGCGCATGAGCTCGGTGCGCCCGGCGCGGGACGTCATCTTCGACATGGTCGAGGAGTGGATCGAGACGACGGAGCGGATGTCGGCACTCGTCCACGACGATGTGACCACGCCGTGACGCGTTCGGCGGTCGCGGCCGACGCCGACCTCCTCGCGATCTACGACTTCACCGTTCTCGTCTCCGCGAGCGCGCGAAGCGCGCGGCAGCACGAGCGCATCGTCCGCGCGGTGGGCGCGCCGATCAGTGGATCAGGGCTCCTGGCGCTCCGGATCGTCGAGCGCTTCGGGCCGATCGCGGGGTCGGAGCTCGCTCGCCGCCTCCAGGTCGACCAGTCGACGGCGAGCCGGCACGTGCGGCCGCTCGAGGAGGCGGGGCTCGTGACGCGCACAGCGGACGGCAACGACCGCCGCGTCGCATGGTTGGAGGTCACCGGCGAGGGGCAACGGCTGCTCGACCGCGCCCGTGACGTCGCGCTCCACGACTTCGACGTGGCGCTCGCCGGTTGGAGCGACGCGGACCGGCGCATGCTCGCCGAGCTCCTGGCGCGGCTCCGGTCGTCCCTGCTCGCGAACGAGGTGGACGAGGCAGGGTGGTCGGTGCGCCGCCCGTCGACCTCGACCACGCCGGCATGACCGCAGACGAGACGGCGGCGCTGAGCCCCGGCCTCCCGCAGACGTCGACGCGCGACCCGGCCGCGACGCGCGAATCGCTCGAGGCATGGCTCGCGACGCGGCTGCCTGCGGGCGCAGCGCCCAGGATCGTCACGTTCGACGCGCCGAGCACGAACGGCATGTCGAGCGAGACCGTGCTCCTCACCGCGTCCTGGGACGAGGAAGGGTCCGCCGCGGAGCAGGATCTGGTCGTCCGCATCGCACCCGATCCCGCGAACGTCCCGGTGTTCCCGGAGTACGACCTCGGGCGTCAGGCCCGGACCATGCAGGTCGTGCGTGAGTCGTGCCCCGAAGTCCCCGTGCCGCGGGTCCTGTGGACCGAGCCCGATCCGTCCGTCCTCGGGACACCGTTCTTCGTGATGGAGCGCATCGACGGCGTCGTGCCGCCCGACATCGTGCCGTACAACTTCATGGGGTGGGTCACGGAGGCCTCACCCGAGCAGCGCCGGCTGCTCCAGGACGGCACCGTCGCCGCGATCGCGCGGCTGCACTCCATCGATCGCCCGGAGGAGCGCTTTCCGTTCCTGCGTGGCGCGGCGCCCGGCGTGACGGCGCTCGGTCGTCATGTCGACGAGCAGCGCTCGTACTACGAGTGGGTGGTCGCGGACGGCCGGCGGTCGCCGTTGATCGAAGCAGCCTTCGAGTGGCTCGACGCGCACTGGCCGGAGCCCGAAGGCCCGACCGTGCTGAGCTGGGGGGATGCGCGCATCGGCAACGTGCTCTACCGCGACTTCGAGCCCGTGGCCGTGCTCGACTGGGAGATGGCGGCGCTCGGCCCCCCGGAGCTCGACGTCGGCTGGCTGCTGACGCTCCACACGTTCTTCGAGGAGGTCGCGCGGCCGTACGGTATCCCGGGGTTGCCCGACCTGCTCCGGAGGGAGGACGTGTGCGCGACCTACAGCGCGATGACCGGCTACGACCCGCGCGACCTCGACTGGTACTCGGTGTACGCGGCGACGCGCCACGCGATCATCATGTCGCGCATCGGTCGGCGCGGGATCCACTTCGGCGAGGCCGCGATGCCCGACGACGTCGACGATCTGATCCCGCACCGGCTCCTGCTCGAGCAGATGCTCGGCGGCGTGTGAGGATCGGGTCATGAGCGAGCCCGACGCGGCGACGTTGGACGAGCTCGAGCGCCGTCGTGCAGAGCTGCGCGACCGGTACCTGCGCACACCCTCGGAGCGCGGGGGGAGCAGCGCGCGGGGCGTGCATCACGTGGCCGTCCTGTGCGCGGACGTGGAGCGCACGGTCCGCTTCTACCAGGAGCTGCTGGAGTTCCCGCTGACGGATCTCTTCGAGAACCGCGACTACCGCGGGTCGACGCACTTCTTCTTCGACATCGGCAACGGCAACGCCCTTGCCTTCTTCGACTTCCCCGGCCTCGATCTCGCGCCGTACGCGGAGGTGCTCGGCGGCCTCCATCACCTTGCCATCTCGGTGCCCCCCGATCGCTGGGCGAGGCTGAAGACGAAGCTCGACGACGCGGGCGTCCAGTACCAGCACGTGGACGGCTCCTCGCTCTATCTGCGCGATCCCGACGGCACACGCGTCGAGCTGATCAGCGATCCGCTCGGGGAGATGTACGGGTACCGGATCGGTGAGCTCCCGGACCACCGAGCCGACTGAGCCGGTGACGGCAGACGTCGCCCTCGGGCGACGTCCCGCCCTGCGCATGCTGACCCTCGCGCTGGTGAGCGTCGTGCTGCTCGCGCTCGTGGAGGCGCGCGGCGGTCGTCGAGCGCACGCGTAGCATCGACCGAATGGCCGAGACGACCGACCAGCCCGAGCGGATCCTGGTCGTCGCCGCGCATCCCGACGACGTCGACTTCGGTGTCTCGGGAAGCGTCGCGACCTGGACCGACGCCGGCATCGACGTGCAGTACTGCATCGTCACCGACGGCGACGCGGGCGGCTTCGATCTGGACGTGTCGCGCCATGAGATGGCCAAGACCCGCCGCGCCGAGCAGACCGCCGCGGCGAAGGTGGTCGGCGTCACCGAGCTGCACTTCCTCGGCCATCCCGACGGCCGTGTGGAGAGCTCACTGGCGCTCCGGGCCGACCTCTCACGGGTGATCCGGCAGGTGCGGCCCCAACGCGTCGTGTCGCAGTCGCCCGAGCGGAACTACCAGCGCATCTACGCCAGCCACCCCGATCATCTGGCCACGGGCGAGGCCACGCTGTGCGCGGTCTACCCCGACGCGCGCAACCCGTTCGCGCACCCCGAGCTGCTCGAGGAGGGCTTCGAGCCGTGGACGGTCGAGGAGGTCTGGCTGCTCGCGATCGCCGAGCCGGACCGCTTCGTCGACATCACCGACAGCTTCGAGCGCAAGCTCGAGGCGCTCCAGTGCCACGTGAGCCAGCACCCCGATCCCAGCGCGCTCGAGGAGCTGCTGCGCGGGTGGAGCACGATGGTCGCCGCGGCGGCCGGCTTCCCCGAGGGACGCCTCGCCGAGGGCTTCCTGCGGGTCGCGACCGCCTGACGGCCGCGGCCCGTCACGACCCGGCTGTCGCCGCCGCCTCGCGCGCGCCGGACCCCGCGGACCCGTTCATCGCCATCACCGAGCGGATCACCTCGCCGTCCTGCATCGCGCGCAGCCCCTCGTTGACCTCGTCGAGCGTGAGCGTCCGGCTCACCATGCCACCGAGATCGAGCCTGCCGGTCTCCACGAGACCGATCAGACGCGGGAAGTCGCGGCGCACCTGCGACGATCCGTAGACCGTGCCCAGGAGCCGCTTCTCCTGGAGGATCAGCGGGAAGCTCGGGATCGTGATCATGGAGTCGCTGCGCGGGACGCCCACGGCAATCGTGGCGCCACCGGCGCGGGTGCACAGGAAGGCCTGGGTGATGAGGTCGGTGTTGCCGATGACCTCGAAGACGTAGTCGCCCCCACGACCCGAGGTGAGGCCCATGATCTGCGAGGGGACGTCACCGTCTCCCGGATCGACCGCGTCCGTGGCGCCGAGCTTCAGCGCCATGTCGCGCTTCAGCGCGACGGGATCGACCGCGACGATGCGCGAGGCACCCGCGATCCGGGCACCCTGGATCACCGCTTGGCCGACGCCGCCACACCCGATGACGACCACCGTCGAGCCAGGCTGGACCTGCGCGGTGTTGAGGGCCGCACCGACGCCGGTGGTGACACCGCACCCGATGAGCGCCAGCTGCTCGTCGGGGAGATCCGTCTCGACCTTGACGAGCGACATCTCGTCGCACGTCATCTGCTCCGCGAACGTGCCCAGACCCGTCATCGTGGGGAGCACGGATCCGTCGGCACGCGTGGCCCTCGGGCTCATCATCACCGTGTAGGTGTTCTCGCACAGGTTCGACTGGTGGTTGTGGCAGTACCAGCAGCTATGGCAGGCCGGGATGAACGAGCCGATGACGCGGTCGCCCTTCGCCAGGTGCCGCACCTCGGGGCCGACCTCCTCGACGATCCCCGCACCCTCGTGCCCGAGGATGGCGGGCGGCGGCATCGGGAGCGTGCCGTTGATGACCGAGAGGTCGGAGTGGCAGATGCCGCTCGCGGTGACACGCACGACGACGTCACGCGGGCCTGGATCGGTGGGGGTGACGTCCTCGACGACGAGGGGTCCGTCCTGCTCGGTGAAGATCGCGGCGCGCATGGGTTCGCTCCCGACTCGTTCGATGCTGGAGCGCGACGCTACCCCGGCCCGCCGGGCACCGGCCACGCGTGCACGGCGAGCCCGGGCGTCGGCATGCCCTCCCATGCGAGCACCTGGCCCGGGACGCCGTCGGTGGCGAACAGCGTCCGGCCGTCGTCGCCACCGAAGCAGCAGTTCGTCGTGACGCCCTGACCCGGGATCTCGAGGAAGTCCAGCTCGCCGCCGTCGCGGTCGAGCACGCGGATGCCGTGGTCGGCCGTGTTCGCCACGTAGAACCGGCCCGCCTCGTCGACGCACAGCCCGTCCCCGGCGCTTCCGCTCGGGCTCAGGCGCTCCCTGATCCACTCGCGCGTGCCGTCGCGGGCGAGGCGAAGCAGACCGATGGCCTCGATCACGACCGGCGTCCCGTCGGGCTCGAGCGCGATCCCGTTGCAGTAGTGGAAGTCACGGGCCACGACCCGCGTCGTGCCGTCGGTCGACAGCACGTGCACACGCCCGAGGGGCTCGGGCGGAGGAGGGTGGTGCGGGGGATCGGTGAACCACACCGAGCCGTCGCGGTCCACGACGAGGTCGTTGGGCGCGCGGAAGGGACCGTCGTCGCTCGACGCGGCGACGGCGTCGTCCACATGGCCGTCGGCGTGGACGCGCTGGAGGCAGGGCGTCACCGGCCGGTAGGGCGGCGGGTCGGGGTAGAGACCCGTCTGCGAGAAGTCGATCCCGCCGTTCTGGGTGACGAGGAAGCCGCCGTCCGTCGCGAGCACCGCGGCGTTCGCACCGCCGCCCAGGTCGGCGACCCGCGTGATGCGGCCCGTCGCGAGGTCGACGCGCTCCACCGCACCCGCCGCGACGGCTGTACACACGAGCGACGCGGGCTCGGTGCCGCGTGCCGGGCACCACACCGGCCCCTCACCGAACTGGATGCCGGTGGCGACGACCTCAGGACCCGACGTCACGAGCCGTTCGCGTGATCGTCGCGGTGGCACTCATGCGCCCGCACGCTATCCCGACCCCGTAGGCTGCCGTCGTGAGCGCGCGCGTCCTGCTCGTGCGCCACGGCCAGTCGACCTGGAACGCCGAGGGCCGCTGGCAGGGGCAAGCGGACCCGCCGCTCTCCGCGCTCGGCGAGCGCCAGGCGCTCGAGGCCGCAGGCGCGGTCGCGGATCTCGCGCCGGCGCGCCTGGTCACCTCCGACCTCGCGCGCGCGCTGCGCACGGCGGAGCTCCTCACTCCGCCGGGCACCGACATCGAAGCCGACGACGTCTGGCGCGAGCGTCACGCCGGCGAGTGGACGGGGCTCACACGCGCGGAGATCGAGGAGCGGTTTCCCGGCTGGTTCGCGGCGCGCCGGAGCCCGCCCGGCTTCGAGGACGACGACACGCTGCTGGCGCGCGTGCTCCCCGAGGTCGCCGCGCTCGTGCGCGACGTCAGCAACGTGGTGCTCGTCATCACGCACGGAGGTGTGATCCGCACCCTCGAGCGGCACCTGCACGCTCCGAGCAAGCCCGTGCCGAACCTCGGAGGCCGGTGGTTCCACGAGGACGGTGACGGTCTCGCGCTCGGCGATCGCGACGTGCTGATCGATCCCGACTCCGTCACGGTTCCCGATCAGATCTGATCGCGAGCTGCTCCGGACCCGGACCGGCGACTTGTAAGATGGCCGGTCCCCTCCCACCAGTCGGAGGCGTTCCTTGACCGATCCGAACCCCGAGCTGGCCGCCGAGCAGCGCTACGTCGACGGGGCGTACCGGCACCTCGACGCCATGCGGGAGGCGGCGCGGCGGGTCGCGCGGGGCTACTCGGACGTCGGGCGGGGAGGTACGCACCAGGCACGGCTCGAGCGTGACGTCGCCGAGGACCAGACGCGCCGGCGACTCGCGGCGCTCGACATCGGTGACCTGCCGTTGTGCTTCGGCCGCATCGATGTGCAGGGCGATCTCACGCACTACATCGGGCGGGTCTCCGTCACCGACGAGGACCAGGACCCGATCGTCGTCGACTGGCGCGCCCCGGTCGCCGAGCCCTTCTACCGCGCGACCGCGGTCGAGCCCATGGACGTCGTGCGGCGCCGGCACTTCCTGACGCGCGCAGGGGAGGGCAGTGTCCTCGTCGGTCTCGACGACGAGGTCTTCGACCGCGATGCCGCGGCAGCGGCCGACCTCGCCGTGATCGGCGAGGGAGCGCTGCTCGCGGCGCTCGACCGGGCGCGCACCGGCCGGATGGCCGACATCGTCGCGACGATCCAGGCGGAGCAGGACGAGGCGATCCGCTCGGCGTTGCCGGGGATCCTCGTCGTGACCGGTGGCGCCGGCACCGGCAAGACCGCGGTCGCCCTGCACCGTGCCGCGTACCTGCTCTACACCCACCGCCGGCGCCTGGACGCGGGCGGTGTCCTGCTCATCGGACCGAACAGCATCTTCCTGCGCTACATCGACCAGGTGCTGCCGTCCCTCGGTGAAGACGACGTGCAGCTGGCGACACCGACCAGTCTCAAGCCGCAGTACACGGTGCGCGCCGAGGACTCGCCGGATGTCGCCCGCGTGAAGGGCGATCCCCGGATGGCGACCGTCATCTCGAACGCGTTGCAGACCCGCGAGCACCCGCTGCCCCGCGATCTCGTGCTGACGGTCGATGGTGAGGTGCTGCGCCTGCGACGTACCACGTCGAAGCGGATCGTCGAACGCGCGCGGCGGCGGCGCGGCAGCCACAACGAGAAGCGCCCACGCGTCGCACGCGCGGTCGTCGAGCACCTCCGCGAGCAGTACCGGCGAGCGCTCGGTGTCGCAGCGCCCGACGACGCCGATTGGGACCGCGAGCTCGACGCGCGGCTTCGTCGCCTGCCCGACGTGCGTGCCGCCCTCGATCGCATGTGGCCCGTGCTCTCCGGAGGCGAGCTCGTCAACGACCTGTTCTCGTTCCCCGCGCTCGTGCGGTCCGCGGCGGACGGGGTCCTGTCACGTGACGAGCAACGCGGTCTCGTGCGGCCGCGTGCTGCCGACCTGCGCGACGTCGCGTGGACAGAAGCGGATCTCGCCCTCATCGACGAGGCAGACGCGCTCCTCGGTGCGCCCGCGAGAGCCCGGCCGAGGCGCGCACGGAGGCGGCGCACCGGAGCCGACGACACGGGGGCGCGGGTGGTCACCGAGCTCGGCGTCGGCGGCTTCCTCACCGCCGCGGACGTCGCCCGGCGCTACAACGGCGATGGGGCCGGCGCGGCCGACGAGTCCGACGAGCCGCGGACCTTTGCCCACGTGCTCGTCGACGAGGCGCAGGACCTCTCGGCGATGCAGTGGCGGATGCTGGCGCGACGGTGCCCGTCCCGGTCCATGACGCTCGTCGGCGACTTCGGGCAGGCGAGCCGGCCGGCCGCCCCGCGCGGCTGGGAGTCCGTGCTCGAGCAGCTGACGCGCGACCAGGCGTGGTCAGATCGGGCCGCGCCCCGGACGGTCACGCTCACGGTGAACTACCGAACGCCCGCCGAGATCATGGGTGTCGCGCACCGCCTCCTTGCGGCCGCGGCCCCGGGGATCGAGCCGACCCGTGCGGTGCGCCGGACGGGCGAGCCACCCCGCTTCGACGAGGTCGAGCCCGTGGAGCTCGTGCGCGCCGCCGCGTCGGCCGCGCGTGCGGCCGCGGACGACGAGGGAACGGTTGCGATCGTCGCGCCGTCGTGGATGCACGACGATCTCGTTGCTGCGCTCGCCGACGTCGGAGCCGTCGCCGACTCCGCCGACGCGCTCGACGCGCCGGTCGCGGTGCTCGACGCGCTGGGCGTCAAGGGGCTGGAGTTCGACCATGTCGTCGTCGTCGAGCCGGCTGCACTCGTGACCGGTGACGAGCGCGGCCTGCGTCTGCTCTACGTCGTCCTCACGCGCGCGACGCACCGTCTCGTCGTCGTGCATGCGGATCCGCTCCCCGAGGCGCTGGACGGGGCCACCGCGCCGACCGGCGCGCCCGTCGCGGCGACCTGACACGATGACCGACACGCTCCTCACCGACGCCGACCGCACGGCATCCGAGATCGCCTGGGACGTCGAACCCCTGGTCGACGGGAAGGGCGCGGTCGGCGTCGAGCAGCTGC
>DATBSK010000130.1:0-5583 GCA_036559825.1 Acidimicrobiia bacterium
CCTACGACCGCTTCGCCGGCCTGCCCGAGGGCCTCGACACCGAGGTGCGCGAGCGGGGCAGCCGGCTCTCGGCCGGCGAGCGCCAGCTCGTCTCGCTCGCCCGAGCCGCGCTCACCGACCCGCCGGTGCTCGTCCTCGACGAGGCGACCTCGAACCTCGACCCCGGCACCGAGCGCGCAGTGGAGCGCGCGCTCGAGGCGCTGACCGAGCGCCGGACCGTGCTCGTCGTCGCGCACCGCCTCTCGACCGCGGCCCGCGCCGACCGCGTCGCCGTCGTCGACGACGGGCGCATCGTCGAGCTCGGCCCCCACGACGAGCTCGTGCACCGCGAGGGTCGCTACGCCAGCCTCTGGGCGAGCTGGTCGTCGTCCCAGGCGCGCGCGTCGTGATCCGGGCTTTTCGGCACGCTGAACCACCGCATCGGTGGTCGAACGTGCCGAAAAACCCGTGACGGTCTAACGTCGCGCGCGACAACCGGTCGGGGAGCGAAGTCCGGTGTGAGCCCGGCGCTGTCCCGCAACTGTGATCCCGCCGCGAGCCCCGTGGTGGGTGAGCCAGGTCGCCTCGCCGGCCGGTGGCGAACACAGAGGCTCTCGAGGAAAGGGCTGTTCGTCCGGCAGCGCCCCTGTCGGCGGACTTCGGTTCCTCGACCGACAGGAGGTCACCGTGCACCGTCTACGTTCCCTGTTCCTCGTCGCCGCGCTCGGCGCGGCGACCGTCACCACGTTGCCGGGTACGGCCAATGCCGCCGCGCCGAGCAAGATCGTTTCCCTGTCGCCGACCGCGACCGAGATGCTGTTCGCGATCGGCGCGGGCAAGCAGGTCATCGCCGTCGACGACCAGTCGAGCTTCCCCGAGCGCGCGCCGCGCACCGACCTCTCCGGGTTCGAGCCCAACGTCGAGGCGATCGCCGGCTACGACCCCGACCTCGTCGTCGCGTCCGACGGGCAGGTGCGCAAGCAGCTCGAGGACCTCGGCATCGACGTGCTCGTGCTGCCGGCTGCCGGGAAGCTCGCGGACTCGTACGCGCAGATCCGCAAGCTCGGCAAGGTGACGGGCCACACGAAGGCCGCGGACCAGCTCGTCCGCGAGATGAAGGCCGACATCGCCGACCTCGTCGAAGGCGTGCCCGACGGCAAGGACCCGTCCGCGTACTACGAGGTCGACGACACGTACTTCTCCGCGGACTCATCGACGTTCATCGGCCGTCTGCTGAAGCTCGGCGGGTTCGCCAACATCGCGGACGCCGCCAAGGGCGACAGCGGCGGATACCCGCAGCTCTCTTCCGAGTTCATCGTGGACCGCGATCCGGACACGGTGTTCCTCGCCGATGGGAAGTGCTGCGCGCAGTCGCCTCAGACCTTCGCGCAGCGGCCGGGCTTCGCAGAGCTGACCGCCGTGCAGGACGGCAACGTCGTGGCCCTCGACGAGGACGTCGCCCAGCGGTGGGGGCCGCGGGTCGTCGCGCTCCTGCGCCAGATCGTGAAGCAGCGCGCCAAGCAGTGACCGCCACCGCCACGGCCGCGGTGACAACGGCGCCGACGCGCCTGCGGGCTCCGTGGCTCGCGGGCGGCGTCGTCGCCGTCGTCCTCGCGGTCGTGGCAGGGGTCGCCGTCGGTCCCGTCGGCATCGACCCGGCCGGCGTGGTGCGCGAGCTGCTCAGTCACGTCCCGCTGCTCGGCGTCCACTCGGATCTGTCGGCGCGCGACGCCGCGATCGTCACCGAGCTCCGGCTGCCCCGCGTCGTGCTCGCGCTCCTCGTCGGCGCGCTGCTCTCGGTCGCGGGCGCGTCGTACCAGGGCACGTTCCGCAACCCGCTCGCCGACCCGTACCTGCTCGGCGCGGGCGCCGGTGCCGGCCTCATGGTCACGCTGGTGATCGTCACCTCGTCGGGGACGCTCGGTGGGGACGACCAGCTCGTGCCGATCGCGGCGTTCGTCGGCGCCCTCGGGGCCGTCGCAGCGGCGTACGCGATCGGCCGCGGCGCGGGTGGCGTCGCGGTGGTGACGCTCATCCTCGCGGGCGTCGCGATCACGAGCTTCCTCACCGCGATCCAGGCCTATCTCCTCCAGCAGAACTCCGACAACATCCGCGAGGTGTACACCTGGATCCTCGGTCGCCTGACGGTCGCGACGTGGACCGAGGTTGCGCTGGTGCTCCCGTACTTCGTCATCGCGGTCGTCGTGCTCCTGTTGCACCGCCGCGTCCTCGACGTCCTCGCCGTCGGCGAGGACGAAGCCGCGACGCTCGGCGTCAACGTGGGGCAGAGCCGGCTCGTGATCGTCGCCGCCGCGTCGCTGGCGACGGCGGCCGCGGTCGCGGTGAGTGGACTGATCGGCTTCGTCGGCATCATCGTCCCGCACACGGTGCGGATGATCGCGGGCACGAGCTACCGGGTCATCCTCCCGCTCTCGATCCTCTTCGGGGGCGCGTTCCTCGTGCTCGCGGACCTGCTCGGTCGGACGCTCATCGCCCCGGGCGAGCTGCCGATCGGCGTCATCACCGCGTTCATCGGCGCGCCGTTCTTCCTCGTCGTGCTGCGCACGAGCCTCCGGAGCCGGCCGTGAGCTCCGTGTGCGTGCGCGCGCTCGTCGTGGAGCTGGGCGGCCGGCGGATCCTCGACGACGTCGATCTCGACGTGGCGCCGGGATCGTGGGTGTCGATCGTCGGGCCCAACGGCGCGGGCAAGACGACGTTGGTGCGCGCCCTCGCCGGCATGGTCAAGCCGGAGCGGGGCGCGGTCGCGATCGGCGGCGTCCCGGCGCATTCGGTCCGGGCGCGCGCCCGGGCGCGCATCCTCGCGGTCGTCCCGCAGACCCCGGTGATCCCGGCCGGTGTCTCGGTGCTCGACTACGCGCTGCTCGGGCGGACGCCGTACCTGCCCTACTTCGGGCGCGAGAGCGAGCATGACGTCGAGATCTGCCACACGATGCTCGAGCGGCTCGGGATCGCCGACCTCGCCGGCCGGTCGGTCGAGACGCTCTCCGGAGGTGAACGCCAGCGCGTCGTGCTCTCACGCGCGCTGCTCCAGGGCGCACCGATCGTCGTGCTCGACGAGCCGACGACCGCGCTCGACATCGGGCACCAGCAGGACGTGCTCGAGCTCGTCGACGAGCTCCGCGCCGAGCGCGGCCTCACCGTCGTGTCGACGATGCACGACCTCACGCTCGCCGGGCTGTTCGCAGACGAGCTCGTGCTCCTCGACGCAGGCCGCGTCGCGGAGCGCGGACCCGCCGAGACGGTCCTCACGGAGGCGCATCTGCGCGACCACTTCGGCGCGCGCGTCAGTGTGTTGGCGGGCGAGGACGGCCCCGTCGTCGTCCCGGCGCGGATGCGCCGTCCCCCGGCCCAGGAGCAGAGCCGATGAGCGACGAGCAACCCCCCGTCGAGGACCCGCGCCCCGACCACCTGAGCGTCGCGAAGTCGCTCGTGCTCGTGAACACCGGTGACGGCAAGGGGAAGTCGACCGCGGCGTTCGGCGTCATCCTGCGCGCGGTCGCGCAGGGGTGGAAGGTCGCCGTGGTGCAGTTCCTGAAGTCGGGTGAGTGGAAGGTGGGCGAGGAGAAGACGGCGACCGGGCTCGGCGTCGAGTGGTATGCGATCGGCGAGGGCTTCACCTGGGACTCGGGTGACCTCGGCGAGGACGAGGCGCGGGCCCGCGCGGCGTGGGACCAGGCCGCGGCGCTCATCGCGGCGGGTGAGCACCGGCTCGTCGTCCTCGACGAGATCACGTACCCGATGACCTGGGGGTGGATCGACACCGAGGAGGTCGTCAACGCCATCCGCCAGAGGCCCGAGCGCGTGAACATCATCGCCACCGGTCGCGACGCGCCTGCGGCGCTCGTCGACGTCGCGGACACCGTCACCGAGATGCGCAACGTCAAGCACGCGTACGACAGCGGCATCGCCGCCAAGAAGGGAATCGACTACTGAGGCGAACGCCCGCAGCGCAGGTACCCTGCGCCGCAGGGAGCCGACCCATGAAGTTGAACGCGCCGCGCCTGTGCACCCTCGGCGAGGCGGGCGTGCCCGCGCTCGTGTGGGACGTCGCGCCCGCGTGCCGCGCGCTCTCGTCGAGCGTCCTCGGCGGCGGGCTCGGTCTGCGCCACTGGGTCCTGAACGCGCAGGTCGATGCCGGGTACGCGCGCACCGACCCGGCTCTGCATCTCGCCGAGCTCGCCCACGACGCGGGTTGCCGCGGCCCGGGTGTCGGCTTCCTGACCGCCGCGAGCGTCGACCGGTGGACGAGTGGCCGGGACGGCGGCGTCGAGGCCTGTGCCACCGTCGGCCTCCGGCATCCCGAGTGGGCGGCGACCGACGCGACGGAGGCGACGCAGCTCGCGGCCCCGACCGTCGGGACGATCAACCTCGTCGTGTTCGTGCCCGTCCCGCTGTCCGACGCGGCGATGGTGAACGCGGTCGCGACCGCCACGGAAGCCAAGGTGCAGGCCCTGTTCGAGGCGGGCGTCGACGGGACCGGGACGGCGAGCGACGCCGTGTGCGTCCTCGCCCCGCTCGACGGCGAGGAGGAGCCGTTCTGCGGCCCGCGGTCGCGGATCGGCAGCGCGCTGGCCCGCGCCGTGCGGGACGCGGTCGGGCGCGGTGTGCCGTGATCGTCGTCGTGATCGGCGGGACGCGCTCGGGGAAGTCCGAGATCGCGGAGCAGGTCGCGTCGAAGCTCGGCGAGCCCGTGACCGTCGTCGTGCCGGCGATGGCGGTTGACGACGAGCACTCGGAACGCATCGCGCAGCACCGCGAGCGTCGGCCGCCGTCGTGGGCGACCGTCGAGTGCGGTCCCGACCTCCTGGGCGCGCTCGACACGATCCGCGGGACCGTGCTCGTCGACTCATTGGGCACGTGGGTGTCGGCGTCGCCGTCACTCGACGTCGACGTCGGCGCGCTGCTCGACGTGCTCCACCGGCGGGTGGACGCGAGCGTGCTCGTGACCGAGGAGGTGGGCCTGTCGGTGCACCCGTCGACGGAGGTCGGTCGGCGCTTCGTCGATGCCCTTGGCGCGCTGAACGCGGCGGTCGCCGAGATCGCC
The DNA here is from genome assembly GCA_036559825.1 of Acidimicrobiia bacterium. Classification (GTDB taxonomy): domain Bacteria; phylum Actinomycetota; class Acidimicrobiia; order IMCC26256; family PALSA-555; genus DATBSK01. The sequence goes on from DATBSK010000130.1 coordinate 5,045, forward strand.
GACGAGGTCCTCCTCGTGGTCGCCGGCCGCACGCTCCGACTGGATCCGTGATGCGAGAGGCGCTCGGCTTCCTCACCGTCCTGGGCGGCGCGACCACGCCGACCCCGCGCGCGCTGCGGTGGTTCCCGGTCGTCGGGCTGGGCGTGGGCGCGCTCGTCGGCGCCGTCTGGTTGGTTGCCGGTGAGCTGCTCCTCCTCTTCCCCGCCGCGGTCGCCGCGGTCGCGGCCGACCTCGCGGTCACGGGGATGCTCCACGTCGACGGTCTCGCCGACGCCGGCGACGGGCTCCTCCCGCACGCGGATCGCGAGCGACGGCTGCGGATCATGCGCGAGCCCGGCGTCGGGGCGTACGGGGTCGCGATCGTGACCGTCGTGCTCGTCGCGCGCGTCGCAGGCTTCACCGCGCTCGCCCCCGACGTCGCCCTCGTCGCGGCGCTCTGGTGCGCGTCGCGCACCGTGATCGCGCTCGCTCCCTCGTCGCTGCCGTATGCGCGCGACGAGGGCCTCGCCACCGCACTCGTCGCAACGCCCGCGACGCGG
>DATBSK010000131.1:0-4328 GCA_036559825.1 Acidimicrobiia bacterium
TCGGGATCAAGTCGTACCGGCGCTTGAGCTGGACGTCGATCTGTGACCACGCGTTGTCGACGCGGTTGCGCGCCCGGACGAGGGAGTTGTACATGAGCGCGACGATCAGCAGCAGCACGACGACGACGACAACGATGATGATGACTGTGGTCACTGGCAGGCTCCGGGGGAGGCGTTCGCGCCGGTCATCATAGGGGCGCCCCGCTTCGGGTGCGACGCGGGTCGAGGGTCTCGTAGCGGTCGAGGAACGCCTCGGCGAGATGCACCATCGAGAACTCCGCCGCTCGCCGGCGCCCGCGTTCGACGAGCGCCGCCCGCTCGCCCGGGTCGTCGAGCAGCTGTCGCAGCGCGTCCGCGAGCGCACGAGGGTCGCCCGGCGGGACCAGTCGCGCCTCCTTGCGGTCGCGTGCCACGTTCCGGTAACCGGTGAGATCCGAGGCGACCACGGCCGTGCCCGCGGCCATCGCTTCGAGCAGCACGACACCGAACGACTCACCCTCGATGGAGGGGAAGCACGCGACCGTCGCGCCGCGGAGCCGCCGCGCCTTCTCGTCCTCCGACACGCGCCCGAGCCAGGAGACGCCCGATGGGGCACGGCGTGTGAGCGCGACCGTCTCGGGACCGCGCCCCGCGACCCACATCGCCGCGTCGCGGTCGAGCCTCGCGTACGCGTCGAGGAGCACGCCGAGGCCCTTCCGCCGCTCGTGACGACCGACGAACACGATCGCCGGACCCTCGGACGGCCACGGGTCGGCGTTGGCGTACGCGTCGACCTCGACACCGTTCGGGAGGATCTCGCACGACGTGCCGAATGCCTCCGCGTTGCGCTTCGCCTCGGCGGAGACCGCGGTGCGGACCGAGAGCCGCTCCACCATCTTCCGGAGCGGGAGGCGGAACGCGTCGTACCAGGCGTTGCGCCCCGGGTGCGCGGCGTGGAACGTGCCGACCGCCGGGATGTCGGTCGCCATGAGGGCCGCATAGTTCGCACCCGGAGAGAGCGGTTCGTGGAGGTGGAGCACGTGCGGGCGGAACGTGCGCAGCGCCTCCAGCGTCCGGTCGATCACCGCCTTGCCCGAGCTGATCGGGGCGATCGACCCGTTCGAGGGGAAGCCCCGGCTGGGCCCGAGGCTCGTGATCCCCGCCTCGGGCGGCGGCCCGTCCGATGGCGCGAGCACGCGCGCGTCGACGCCGAGGCCGCGCAGCGCGCGGGCGAGCCCGAGCACCTGGAGCTGGACGCCGCCCTCGACCGACAGCGAGTAGGGGCACACGAGGGCGACGCGGAGCGCGTCCCGGCCCGGGTCGGCGCTGCTCACCCGTCGTCGTCCCGCTCGTCCGACGGCCAGTTCGGCTGCATCATGAGCCACTGCTCCGGCGCCGCCCGGATGAGCGCCTCCAAGCGGCGCGCGAGGTCCTGGGTCACACGGGTCACATCGTCGCGCAGCCGGCCGCGGCGCTCGACGGGGAGCGGCGCGCCGATGTCGGTGCCGTGCCCGCCGTCGTCGCGGAAGAACACCGCCGTCGGCAGCAGCGGTGCACCGCTGCGCAGCGCGAGCGTCGCAGGACCGGCCGGGAGCCTCGTGCGCTCGCCGAAGAACTCGACGTCGACGCCGTCGCCCGTGAGGTCACGGTCGCACACGAGGCACACGACGTGCCCGTCGCCCAGCGCACGGAGCACCCGCGTCGCGGCGTCGGCGCCGAGCGGCACGACGTGCATGCCGAGCGCTTCACGCGTCTCCACGAACCACGCGAAGAGCTCGGGTGGCTCGACCGGCTCCGCGACGACGGTGAGGCCCGGCACCCCCGCGCGGCCGGCGAGCCAGGCTCCCGCGACGTCCCAGTTCCCCAGGTGCGGCAACGCGAGGATCACGCCGCGGCCAGCGGCGATGCCGGCGTCGAGGTTCTGACCGCCCCGTAGCTCGAAGGTCTCCTGGAGCTCCGCGCCGCTGTGCGGGCCGAGGCGGAACATGTCGTGCCAGTAGCGCGCGTAGTTGACGAACACCGCGGCGGTCGCGCGGTCGAGGGCAGTGCCGTGCAGAGCGCCGCCGCTCACACGACTGAGGTGGCGCGCGACCTGCCGCCGGCGCTTCGGCCAGGTGAGCAGCATGACGCGCGCCGCGACGTGCGCGAGCGGCCGTCCGAGCGACGCCGGGAGGCGCCGCGCCGTCTCAGCGCCGGCCCGGTACGCGAGATAGGCGCCGCGGCCGCCGGGCACGGTGGCTCCGAAGGGCGCGCCGTCGAGGCGACGGTCGGCCGCGCGGCTCCGGGGTCGCCTGGCGCCACACCATGACGAAGCGATGCACCGCGGTGACCGCCGTCAGCGCCAGCATCACCCAGAGCACGGGCACGAGGACGTCGAACGCCAGCCCGGCCCCGAGCAGCACCATCCGCTCGAGCCGCTCCATGAGTCCGCCACGCGCGTCGAGCCCGAGCGACTCGGCCTTGGCGCGCTCGTACGAGACGAGCATCGTGAGTGCGACCACGGCGAGCACGAGGATGGGGAGGCGTGCGTCCTCGTCGGCGACGTGCCACGCGACGCCGCCGAGGATGACCGCGTCCGCGACCCGGTCGCACACGGAGTCGAAGAACGCGCCGCGCTCCCCTGCCGTCCCGCTCTGGCGGGCGACCGAGCCGTCGAGGACGTCGGGGAGCCCGCTGAGCACGAGCCCGACCACCGCCAGCACGAGGTTCCCGTTCGCGATGAGCAGCGCGGTGCCGACCGCGGCGGCGAGGCCGAAGAGGGTCAGCGCGTCGGCCGAGACCCCGAGGCGGTGCAGCGCGGCGCCCACGGGCTCGAGGCTCTGCTCGGCCTTGGCCCGCCAGCGTCCGTCGAGCATCGGGCGAGTTCCCCTTCCACTGGGAGGGTGAGCGGGTGGTGGGCGGGGCCGGGTCGGGCGATCGGAGCGCCGGTGCGCGCCGCGCGAGCGAGGGTACCAGGACGCTCCCCGGACGCTCGTAGAATCCCGCCTCGCCGTCGATTTGGGGGGTACGGGGTGAACACGGTCCCGACGCCGAAGATCCGCAACGTCGCGCTGGTCGGTCACGGCGGCGCCGGCAAGACGACGCTGACCGAGGCCCTGCTGTTCCACGCGGGCGCGATCACGCGCATGGGCCGCGTCGAGGACGGCAACACCGTGTCGGACTTCGACCCCGAGGAGCAGAAGCGCTCGATCTCGGTCTCGCTCTCGATCGCCCCGTTCGAGGTCGAGGGCCACAAGGTGAACGTCATCGACACGCCCGGCTACGCGGACTTCCTCGGCGACGTGGCGGCCGCGCTGCGGGCGGCGGACCTCGCCGTGTTCGTGGTCTCGGCCGTGGAGGGCGTCGAGGTCCAGACCGAGGCCGCCTGGCGCCTGGCGGAAGACGAGGGCATCCCCCGCGCCGTGTTCGTCAACAAGCTCGACCGCGAGCGTGCCTCGTTCTCGCGGACGCTCGACGACCTCAAGGCGCGGTTCGGCGCCGGCATCGCGCCCCTCGAGCTGCCGATCGGCGAGGAAGCGGACTTCCGGGGGGTCATCGACCTGCTCACCGACCAGGCCGTCACCTACTCCGGTGGCAACGGTGCGGGCACGGCGGGGCCGGTCCCCGACGAGATGGCCACCGAGGAGCACTCGGTCCACGACGCGCTCGTCGAGGGCATCGTGGTCGCCGACGACGACCTGATGGAGCGCTACCTCGCGGAGGAGGAGATCTCGGTCGCAGAGCTGGAGCGCGCGCTGGCGAAGGGCATCGCCGAGGCGAGCGTGTTCCCGGTGCTCTGCGGGAGCGCCACGAAGCTCATCGGCATCGACCGGCTCGCGCACTTCATCGTCGAGGAGGCCCCCGCGCCCCAGGTCGGCGACGGCCCCGCGGCGGCGTTCGTGTTCAAGACCATCGTCGACCCCTATGTCGGGCGCGTGAACCTCTTCAAGGTGCTCCAGGGCGCGGTGAAGACCGACGACCACCTGGTGAACGGCCGCACGATGACGAACGAGCGCCTGCACCAGATCTCGACGATGCGTGGCAAGGAGCAGGAGCCCGTGAAGGAGGTGCCCGCGGGCGACATCGCGGCGGTCGCGAAGCTCTCGGACACCTCGACGGGTGACGTGCTCGGGACGCGTGGCGCCGAGCTGGAGGTCGCCGCACTCGAGCCGCCCGAGCCAACGCTCGCGGTCGCGATCAAGGCGCGCTCCAAGGCCGACGAGGACAAGCTCGCCAACGCGCTGCACCGCTTGGCCGACGAGGACCCGACGATCCGCGTCGAGCGCAACAGCGAGACCCACCAGACGCTGCTCTGGGGCATGGGCGAGACGCACCTCGGCATCGCGCTCGAGCGGCTCAGCCGCAAGTTC
>DATBSK010000132.1:0-13702 GCA_036559825.1 Acidimicrobiia bacterium
AGCAGCTCACCGCGGTGGTCGTAGGTGCGTGGTCCGGTGATGGAGACGATGTGGCGATCGAGAGCGGTCGCCTCACCTGGCGAGATGATGATGTACGGCACGCGGATGAACGCCATCGCGGTGACGACCACGGCGACGACGCCCAGCCCGACCAGCCCGACGACCTTCGGCCACCGCCGGCGCCGCCGGGAAGGGGACGCCGACGCCGCATCCGGGGTCGCCGGTCGATCGTTGGTCGAGAGGTCGCTCATCGTCCCCGCTCTCGGCCCCGCCGGCCGGGCCGCCGTCTCTTCGGGTCACTCATGGTGTCCGCTTCTGGTGTCGGGGTGGCACAGCGACGAAAATGGTGCCGATGAGGCGCACGCGCCAGCCTTTCATGCGGCCCGATCCGCGCGAGACGCGGCTGAACCGCCCCGACCTCGGGCCGGAGAACCGAACGGCTGCGATGCAGACGTTCAGGGCCGGGTCGGCGGTCGTGCGCTGGGCGCTCCTCGTCACGACGGTCGGCGTCGTCACCGCCGCAGTCATCGCGATCGCTCTCGCCGCGGCCTTCACGCTCGTCGACTCGAGCCTCTAGGGCGCGTGCCCCCGGGCGAGGATCCCGCGGTCACGCGCGCGTCCGAGATCGCCGCGATCGGGCTGCGGGGCGACGCGCCCGCAGAGGCCGTCGACGACGCATCGGGGCGCGGCTTCGAGGATCCCGATGCCCGGGTGCGCGCCGCGGCGATCGCCACCGCCGCCCGCGCGGGCACCGCCGCGGCGGCGGCGCGGCTCGTCGAAGGGGGTCTGCGCGATCCCGACGTCGCGGTGCGCCGCCGCGCCGCGGAGCTCGGCCCCGAGATCGCACCGCGGTGCGATCCGCAGCGCATCGCGACCATGCTCGTCGACACCCTCGGCGACGTCGACGCGACGGTCATCGAAGCGGCGGCGTGGGCACTCGGCGAGCTCGGCGTCACCGCGGTCGCTGCGGGCGCGGTCGCGGCGTTGTCGACCACCGCCACGACCCACGACGATCCGCTCGCGCGCGAGGCAGCCGTCGCCGCGCTCGGCGCGCTCGGCGATCCGCAAGGCCTCGACGCGATCCTCCGCGCGTGCACCGACAAGCCGGCGGTGCGACGACGCGCCGTCCTCGCGCTCGCGCCCTATGACGGTGACGCCGTCGACGCCGCGCTCGCCGCGGCGCTCGAGGACCGCGACTGGCAGGTCCGACAGGCTGCGGAGGATCTGTTGGGTCCCTGAAACCGACCTGCGAGCTACTGGTATCGCTGCGACGAGCCCCGGGGGCGATCCATGAACATGTCGCGCAGCCGGTCGAACGACTCGAGGCAGCGCCCGGCGCCGAGGACGACGGTCTCGAGTGGCAGCTCCGAGAGGCGCACCGGCACGCCGGTCTCGTGCTCGATGCGGAAGTCCATGCCGCGTAGGAGCGCGCCGCCGCCCACGAGGTGGATGCCCATCTCGAGGAGGTCCTGCGCGAGCTCGGGCGGCGTCTCGGCGAGCGCCTGCTTCGTGGCGTCCATGATCGCCTGCATGGGCTCGTCGATGGCCTCGCGGATCTCCTCGGGCTCGAGCACGACGGTGCGCGGCAGGCCGCTCATCAGGTCGCGGCCCCGCACCTCCGCCTTGTACTCGTCGGCGGTCGGGTACGCCGATCCGATCGCGAACTTGATCTCCTCTGCGGTGCGCTCGCCGACCGCGATGCCGTGGTCGCGGCGCAGGTAGGCCTGGATCGCGCTGTCGACGTCGAAGCCGCCGACGCGGACGGCCTGCAGCGCAACGATCCCGCCGAGCGAGATCACGGCCATTTCGCTCGTGCCGCCGCCGATGTCGATGACCATGTTGCCGAGTGGCTCGTGGATCGGGAGCGACGCTCCGATGGCCGCCGCCATGGGCTGCTCGATGAGGTAGGTCTGGGCCGCGCCGGCCCGGCGCGTCGCCTCGAGGACAGCACGCTGCTCGACGTGCGTGATCGCGGACGGCACGCACACGAGGACCCGGGCACGCTGGAGCCGGGTGATCCCGGCTCGGGCGAAGATCAGCCGAATCAGGCGCTGCGTGATCTCGAAGTCGGTGATCGCGCCGCCGCGCAGGGGACGGACGGCGACGATGTGCCCGGGCGTGCGGCCGATCATGTGCCACGCCTCGTGCCCCATCGCCAGCACTTCCTGGGTGCGGCTGTTCAGGGCGATGACCGTCGGCTCGTTGAGGATGATGCCCTGACCACGCGCGTAAACGAGCGTGTTCGCGGTGCCGAGGTCGATGGCGAGGTCGCGGGCCACGAGTGCCTAGCGATCCGCCCGTGCAGGCGCGCGTACCGACCGGGCGTCGTGCGCTGACTCGGCCCAGTCGTCACCCCCGGCCCAGTGCTCGCGCTTCCAGATCGGCACCGTCTCCTTGAGCGTGTCGATCGCGAAGCGCGCGGCCTCGAACGCGTCGCCCCGGTGCGGAGCCGACGCGACGACCGCGACCGAGGCCTCGGACAGCTCGAGCGCGCCCGTCCGGTGCAGCAGCGCGATGCGCTCGACGTCGGGCCATCGCCGGCGGGTCTCGGCGGCGATCTCGGTCATGCGCTGCCTCGCGACCTCTTCGTACGCCTCGTAGGTGATGCCGGTGACGCCTGCCCGCCCCTCGGATTGGTCACGCACGACGCCCAAGAACGTGACGACAGCGCCGCTTCCCGGCGTGGTCGCCCACTCGGTGGCCTCGGCCACGGGCAGCGGCGCGGTGTCGAGGGAGACCCAGTCGCTCGTGCCGGCTGCGGGCCCGTCGATCACGGCGCAAGCGTACTGGTGAGGGCCCGGATCGCGACGAGGAAGGCCGACGACGGCCGGCGCCGCGGCTCAGAGCCCGCGGGCGGTTCCTACACTCGTTCGGTGCCCGACGAGCCGGATGACGAGGGCGCGGCCGGGCTGCCGCCGGACCCGCTCGACCGGGTGTGGTTCCACCCGAGCGAGCTCGGTGCTCCCCCGGCCCCGCCGCAGCGGACCGGCGCCGGACGCGACTGGGGAGTCGCGTTCCTCGGCGCGGTCTGCGGGATCGTCGCGACGCTCGGGGTCCTCGCCGCCACCGGCACCATCGACTCGGGCGGCAGCGGCGACCCCGCCACGGCCGGCCTCGCGCCGGTCTTCGCCCGGCTGCAGAGCGATCGCGCCGCCGATCTGGTGTCCGAGACCGCGCCGAGCGTGGTCGCGGTCCGCGGCGACGGCGTCGCCGCCGGTGGCTCGGGAGTCGCGTTCGGCACCGACCGCGTCGTGACGAGCGCCGCGGTCGTCACCGGCGCGACGGGCATCACGGTCACCACCTCGCGGAGCCGGGTGCTCCCGGCCACGCTGGCGGGCGTCGATCCCGAGACCGACCTGGCGCTGCTCCGCGTCGACGACGGCCACCTCCCATTGGCCCGCCTCGGATCGGCCGACGGTGTCGCGGTCGGGACGTGGGTGCTCGCCGTCGGCGCGTCGGGTGGCGAGCGGCGCTGGGCGAGCCAGGGTGTGGTCAGCGGCGTCAGCGTGCTCGTGACCACGCCGGACGGGACGAGCATGCCCGGGATGCTCGCGACGGATGTCGCCCCGAGCACGGAGGCAGCCGGCGGCCCGCTCCTCAACGACGATGGTGCGGTGGTCGCGATCCTCAGCGGTGTCGCGCCCGGTCACGCGCTGCCCGTCGACGTCGCGCGGGAGGTCGCGGAGCAGCTCAGCGCGTCGGGACGCGTGCGTCACGCGTGGCTCGGCGTGGACGCCGCTGACACCCGAGCCCGCGCCGGCGGTGGCGTCACCGTGATGACCGTGACCCCGGGCGGCCCCGCCGAGCAGGCCGGCATCGCCGTCGGTGACGTGATCACCGAGCTCGGTGACGACCGCGTCGCGGATCTCGGCGACCTCCTCGCCGCCGTGGCGCACCGGCGACCCGGCGACCCCGTCGAGCTGACGGTCTGGCGCGCCGATCATCGGCTTCACCGACCAGCGACCCTCGCCGAGCGTCCGTGACAGGCCCCCGTGCGGCGAGCCGGCACAGCCGACTCGCCGGCGCCGGCTGCGACCTGCGACGATGGATCGCGTGAGCGAGCGCGACGCACTCAGCGACCTCGATCGCGAGCTGCTGAACGCGGTGCAGTGGGACTTCCCCCTCGACCCGCGGCCGTACGCGGTGCTCGCCGATCGGCTCGGGTCGAGCGAGCCCGAGGTGCGCGGGCGCGTCGCGCACGTCAAGCAGGCCGGCGTGCTGCGGCAGCTCTCGGCAATCTTCGACACACGCGCGCTGGGCTACGGGTCGTCGCTCGTCGCGGCGAAGATCGTCCCCGAGCGGATCGACAAGGCCGCCGAGGTGATGAGCGCGCACCCCGGCGTCTCGCACAACTACAAGCGCAACCACGCGTTCAACCTCTGGTACACGATCGCCGTGCCGTCCGGCGAGTCGCTCGAGGAGCACGTCGACGTGCTGCACCGCGACTCCGGGGCGCTCGTGACCCGGGTGCTGCCGACGCTCAAGCTGTACAAGATCGGCGTGAAGCTCGACATGACCGGCAAGACCGCGGCGGACGCGCGCGCCGAGGTCCTCGCCCACGAGCAGCCCGAGCGTCGGCCCGAGATGGAGGCGCCCGACCTCACCGACCTCGAGGTCGCGACGATCCGGGTCGTGCAGGAGGACCTGCCGCTCCTCGAGCGGCCGTTTGCGGCGCAGGCCGAGACGATCGGGTGCTCCGAGGCGGATGTGCTCGACGCGCTCGCGTCGTTCATGGACCGGAAGCTCATGCGCCGGTTCGCGGCGGTGATGAACCACCGAAGCGCGGGCTACAAGGCGAACGCGATGGGTGTCTGGGCCGTGCCCGAGGCGCAGCTCGAGGAGGTCGGCCCGAAGATGGCCGGCTTCGCTCGTGTGAGCCACTGCTACCGCCGTCCTGTCTACGAGGACTGGCCCTACTCGGTGTTCACGATGGTGCACGGGATGAACGCGCGCGAGTGCGAGGAGACGATCGCGGCGATCCGCGACGAGACCGGTGTCGACGAGCACGCGCTGCTCTGGTCCGTCAAGGAGTACAAGAAGACGCGCGTGCGCTACTTCACCTCGGAGTGGGACGACTGGCGCGCCGCCCACGCCCCGCATCAGCTCGACGTGCCCGCCGTCTGAACCCACGGCGTACGACGCCGGCGAGCGTCAGCACTCCCAGCAACGCCGCGGCGGTGACAAGCCACGTGCGCACGCGCGACGGCGGCGGGCCGAGCGCGGCGAGCCCGTCGATGATCGCCTGCTCGTTCGTGTGCGCGGGGCTCCATCCGAGTGCACGCAATCGGTCATTGGCCACGACCCACGGGTACGCCAGGTAGGGGACGACCCCGGGCGGCACGTCCCCGAGGCCTGCCGCCCACGTTCCTGCGAGCACACGCTCGACGAGCTCTGCCGGGAGCGGCGGCAGCACACGCGGCGGCAGCACGGCGCGCGCGGCGGTCGCGTCGAGCCAGCCGTCGGACGCGACGTTGAACGTGCCGGGGTGGTCCTCGAGCACGACGAGCGCGAGCGCGGCGACGAGATCATCGACGTGGACCGCCTGCACCGGCGGGGACGCGCCGGCGATCCGCAGCGGCGGCCGGCCGAGCATGAGACGCGACGGGAGCCGCTCCGCGCCCGGCCCGAGCACGGGAGCGGCCCGCAACGTGGTCACGACGACACTGGGATGGTCGTCACGCCACTCGGCGAGCAGGCGCTCGACCTCGGCGGCCTGCACCCCGGGCGAGAACCCCGGGTTCGGCCGGAGCGGCGCGTCCTCGGTGAGGGGCACCGGGTTGTTCGGCCACGCGCCGTACACCGCGGCGCTGGACACGCGGACGACCTTGCCGATGCCGACCGCGGCCGCGGCGTCGAGCACGCGCCGCGTCCCATCCACGTTCACGCGCGCCATGAGCGCCTCGTCGGGCACCGGATCAACGACGGACGCCAGGTGCACGAGCACGTCGCAACGCTCGAGCAACGGCTTCAGCTCGGAGCGGGCGACGTCGGCGCGATGGAACTCGAGACCGCGCGCACGCCGCGACGGCTCGCGCACGTCGATGGCGACGATGCGTTCCACGCCGGGCACGTCGCCGAGCACACCGAGCAGTGCGCCGCCGACGAGTCCGGAGGCCCCGGTGATGGCGATCGAGGTCACGTCCATAGACTTGCCGCGTGACGGACGTCCCTCAAGATCCCGACGACGAACGCGATCCGGGCGCAGCGGGCGGCTTCGACCCGTCGGCCTTCGACCTCTCGAAGCTCTTCGAGAACCTCGACATGGCGCAGGTGCTGCACACCCTGGGTGCGCCGGGGCCGGTCAACTGGCAGATCGCGTCGCAGCTGGCGCGCCAGATCGCCACCGACGGGGCGACCGAGGACGCGATCACCGACGCCGATCGCGACCAGCTCGAGGAGCTCGCGCACGCGGCCCAGACGCACGTGGTCGCAGAGACCGGCTTCGCGGCGACGTTAGCCACGCCCGTGCGCGCCATGCAGCGCCAGGAGTGGGCCGCCCTGCACCTCACTGCCTTGCGGCCCGTGCTCGAGCGCCTGGCGGAGAGCCTCGGGAAGGTGTTCTCACCCGACGCGATGCAGGGGTTGCTCGACGAGATGGACCTCGACCGCGCCGGCATCCCCGGCGTCGAGCCCGGGGCAGCGCAGCAGTTCGCGGCGATGGCGCCGATGCTGGCGCCCGTGCTGCTCGGGGTGCAGGCGGGCTCGATGATCGGCTACCTCGCCCGCCACGCCCTCGGCCGCTACGACCTGCCGCTCCCGACCTCCGACGAGCCGGCGCTGGCCTTCGTGGTGCCAAACCTCGACGAGTTCGAGTCGGAGTGGTCGCTCGAGCGCGCCGACCTCCGGTTCTACGTCGCGATCCACGAAGTCGTGCACGCGGCGATGCGCTCGGTGCCCTGGGTGCGCGAGCGACTCGTCGGGCTCGCGAGCCAATACGTCGCCGCGTACGAGCTCGACGCGGCCGACCTCGACGAGCGTCTCCGCGACTCGCCGTTCGCGGACCTCGACCCGGACGACCCAGCGTCGCTGCAAGCGCTCGCGGCGCAGCCCGAGCAGCTGCTGCGTGCGTTGCGGACGCCGCGGCAGGAGACGCTCCTGGGCGAGGCGCGCGTGTTCCACGCCGTGCTCGAGGGCTACGCGGACGCAGTGCTCGAGCGCGTCGGGCGTCACCTGATCTCGTCGTTCGACCAGGTCCACGAGGCGATGGCGCGTCACCGGATCGAGCGCGGCGAGGCGGAGCGCTTCGTCGAGGGACTGCTCGGGCTCGCGGTCGGCCGCGACGACTTCGAGCGCGGCGCCGAGTTCGTGCGCGGCGTCGTCGAGCGCGCCGGCGCGGACGGGCTCAACCGCCTGTGGGAGCGGCCGGAGATGGAGCCGACCCCGAGCGAGATCGTCGCCCCCGGGCTCTGGCTCGCGCGGATCGACCTGCCGCCCGACCCGAGCACGTGACATCCGTCGGGACTCAGCCAGGTACCGATGTCACATGCTCGGGAGTGGAGCGGGCAGTGATCAGAACCAGGTGAACGGGAACGGCAGCGGCGTCGACGCGAACATCGCGTCGGCACGCGCAACGGCGCCCGCGCCGCGCTCCTCGACCCAGCCGGCGGCCGCGAGCGTCGACCAGGGGATGCCGCCGAGCCACGCCGTCGACAGCGTGCTCACGTCGACGACGAGGTCCGGTGTTCCGGCTGCCTTGACGCTCGCACCGTCGGGGCCGCCGTCGATCGTGAAGGTACCCACGGCGGGGCCGTCCGGACGGGACGGGTCGTGCACCTCGATGGTGAGCGTGTCCGCGACCGCGTACGTGCGTGCAGCGAGCGCGACCGGGACATCGAGGACCCGCGTCCAGACGTAGTCGAAGACGCCGTCCACGCGTGGCACTCGCGGTGACGTGAACAGCCACGCGAGCGGTGAGTCGAGGGGCAGGCGGTCGCACTTCACGGTCTTCACGAGGTCGATCTCACACAGGTACCGCCAGAGCGCGTGCAGCGCGTCCGGGGTCGCGGCAACGAGATCGGGCACGCGCAGCACGTGCTTCGAGCCCCACGACCACACGTCCTTGATGCCGTAGGCGACGAAGCCGTCGACGACGCCGGCCGGCGATTCGTAGAGCACGTCGAAGCGGTTGCCGTGGTCCGGGTAGTACTGCACGTCGGTCCACCACGCTTCCGGGCGCGACACGGCGCCGGGGTAGGCGCGGCGAACGCGGTCGAACAGCTCGGGAGCGTGCTTGCGCGCCTCCTCGGGGGTGACGAGACGCACGCGGCCCGCCGGTGGCGGCTGCGCCCAGTCGGTCGTCCGCACGTCGATCTCGAAGCTCATCGACCTCGTCGACACACCGAAGCCGAAGCGCTGGTAGATCGCGCCCTCGCTCGCGGTCAGCATCGCGACGGGCTCGCCGCGCGCGGCCGCGTCGTCGAGCAAGGCAGCCATCATCGCCCGGAGGATCCCTCGCCGTCGGTGCGTCGGCAGGACCGCGACCGCGCTCACCCCCGCGGCGGGGACGACGGCGCCGCCGGGCAGCGTCAGCTCGAGGCTGTAGTTGCGACTCGTGCCGACGATGTCATCGCCGTCGAACGCGGCGCGGGTCCGGTCGAGCTCGAGGGCGTTCCAGCGCGGCTGGTGCTTCGCGAGCTCCTCTGCGCTCTCACCGAACCCGGCGGCGCCAGCGCGCACGAACGTCGGCAGCTCGTCCTCGGTGACGGCGCGCACATCCGCGCCAGGAGCAGCCATCCGCCCAGGCTCGCGCGGCCGGGCCTCGGGCGCCCCAGGGTTTCAGGTGCTCGTGCGGCGGCGTCCGCGGCGTGGCGGCGGTGACGGGCGTGCGCCGGTCGCGGGCGGCGGCGCGGCGCGGGACGGGTCAGCGGGGCGCGGGGGCTCCGGCGGGTCGTCGCGCTGCTCCTCCTCGCGACGGCGTCGCGCCGCGGCCTCACGGCGCCGCCCCGACTTCGACCGCAGGTACCGGGAGCGCAGCTCGTCGCGCGCCTTGTCGAACGCGCGGTCGACGGCCTCCGGGCGCAGCGTGGTCCGCTGCGGGCGCGTCCGAGCCGCGCGCAGCGCGGCGAAGTACGAGCACCCCCCGAACAAGAGGAGGAGCCCCAGCGCCAGGAGACCCACACCCTCGCCGAACGGGATGATGCCGAACAGCGCGCCCACGACCCACGCCACCTGGAACCGTGTCTCGAACCGGGCGAACGCGCGGCCCCGCACGGCGTCGGGACCGTCGCGCTGGAGCAGGCTGTCGAAGCCGACGCGTCCGGCGGCGGAGGCGGTCGCCACCGCGACGGCCGCGACGGCGGCGCCCCCCAGGCTCCCGCCGGTGAGCGCACCGAGCAGGACGAAGGTGGCCGAGCCGAGCAGGCACGAGACGAGGATCACCTCCTCCCGCACGTGGCGCCGGGCGACGGGCGCGACGAGGTTGCCCACGAAGCCACCGAGCGCGTACGCACCGAGAACGACGCCGAGCTCGATCTTGTCGTCCTTGAACGAGAACGCCGACAGGAACACGGTCACCCCGACGGCGATGCGGATCACCGCCATGGCGCTCCCGGCGAGGAGGATGCTCGGCTGGTGCAGCTCGGCGGCCTCGAGCTGCTTCTCCTCCGGGCCCTGCACGACCTGCGTGCGCGGGACCTTCACCGCGAGCACCGTCGCGACCGAGAACACGATCATGGCGAGGACGAGCGACCAGCTCGGGTCGAAGACCGCCTGGAGCAGGAACGCCGGACCGCCTCCGACCATGCTCGCGATCAGGCTGATGAGCGCGAGTCGCGAGTTGGCGCGGACCAGCTCCTCCTCGTCGTCGACGAGCGCCGGGACCAGCGCGGCGCGGGCGACGGCATAGGTCTTCTGGAGCACGAGGACGCCGAACGCGAGCGGGTAGATGATCAGCCCCTCCGGCGACGGCTTGGTGATGAACTGCGCCATCGCGAGGCAGAGGATCCCGCGGCCGAGGCACGACCCGACGACCATGAGCCTCCGGCCGCCCTTGATGCGGTCGAGGGCCGGGCCCATCACCGGCGCGACGATCGCGAAGGGCGCCATCGTGAGCAGCAGGAACAGGAGGATGTCGCCGCGCGCCGCGCTCGTCGGCTGCGCGAAGAACAACGACCCGGCGAGCGACGCCGCGACGCACGCGTCGGCACAGACGCTGGCCGCGTGCGTGTGCACGAGCCGCGAGAACGGGCTCGGCGCCAGGAACCGGGGGTCCTCGGTCACGTCCGGCGACGGTAGCCGGGCCCCGCACCCGGCCCGGCCACGCCCGCGTACGATCGAGACCATGACCGGTCCGGCCGCCGACCTGCGCACGCGGCCCGAGCGGTTCCTCAACCGAGAGCTCTCGTGGCTCGACTTCAACGCCCGCGTGCTCGCGCTAGCCGACGACCCGGACCGGCCGCTCCTCGAGCGCGCGAAGTTCCTGGCGATCTTCGCGGCGAACCTCGACGAGTTCTTCCAGGTGCGCGTGTCGGGACTCCAGGAGCAGGTCGAAGCAGGTCTGCGGACGCGCGGACCCGACGGGCTCGACACGTCGGAGGCACTGCGAGCGATCCGCGAGCAGGTGCGCGACCTCATGCAGCGCCAGGCGACGATCTTCACCAAGGACGTCGCGCCCGCCCTCGAGGACGAGGGCATCCGGTTCCCGGACTGGGCCGACCTCGACGACGCCGATCGCGCCGCAGTCAGGGCGGCCTTCGACGAGCGCGTCTACCCGGTCCTCACGCCGCTCGCGGTCGACCCCGCACACCCGTTCCCCTACATCTCGAACCTCTCGCTGAACCTCGCGGCGGTCGTCCGCGACCCGGCGACCGACGAGGAGCGCTTCGCCCGGGTCAAGGTCCCACCCACGCTCCCGCGCTTCGTGCCCCTCGCCGACGGCGAGCGCTTCGTGCCGCTCGAGCAGGTGATCGCAGCGCACCTCGACCGGCTCTTCCCAGGAATGGAAGTGCTGGCGCACTACCCCTTCCGGGTCACCCGCGACGCGGACTTCGAGCTCGACGACGAGGCCGAGGACCTGCTCGAGGCGATCGAGAGCGTGCTGCACCGACGCACGAAGTTCGGCGAGACCGTGCGGCTCGAGGTCGACACGTCGATGGCCGACGACGTGCTGGACGTCCTCTCGCGTGAGCTCAGTGTCCCTGCCGGCGCAACGGTCGTCGTCGACGGTCTCCTCGACCTGACCGGTCTGTTCGACGTCTACGAGCTCGACCGGCCCGACCTCAAGGACGAGCCGTGGGCGCCGCAGACCCAGGCAGTGCTCGCTGCAGGCGACGGGACACCCGACCTGTTCCGTGTGCTGCGCGCAAGCGACGTGCTCGTGCACCACCCGTACGACTCGTTCACGACGTCGGTCGAGGCCTTCGTCCGTCAAGCCGCGCGCGACCCGCAGGTCCTCGCGATCAAGCAGACGATCTACCGAACTGCCGGCCCAGAGAGCGCGATCGTTGCCTCCCTCGTCGAGGCGGCGCGCAACGGGAAGCAGGTCGTCGCGCTGGTCGAGCTCAAGGCGCGCTTCGACGAGCAGGCCAACATCGAACGCGCCCGAATCCTCGAAGAAGCGGGGGCCCACGTCGTGTACGGGCTCGTCGGGCTGAAGACCCACACGAAGGTGCTGCTCGTCGTGCGCCAGGAGGACGACGGCGCGATCCGTCGCTACTGCCACGTCGGCACCGGGAACTACAACCCGTACACGGCCTTGCTCTACGAGGATCTCGGGTTGCTCACCGCGCGCCCGGACATGGGCGCGGACCTCAGCGAGCTCTTCAACCACCTCACCGGCTACAGCCGGCAGATGCGCTACCGGTGCCTGCTCGTCGCGCCCGAGTCGCTGCGCGACGGCTTGCGCGAGCGCATCCGCGCCGAGGCGGCCAAGGGGCCGGACGGTCGCATCGTCCTGAAGATGAACAGCCTCGTCGATCCCGAGCTCATCGACGAGCTCTACGACGCGTCTGCCGCGGGCACGGACATCGACCTCGTGGTGCGCGGCATCTGCTGCCTGCGCCCGCAGGTGCCCGGGCTCTCCGAGCAGATCCGCGTGCGCTCGATCATCGGCTTCTACCTCGAGCACTCCCGCATCTACCGCTTCGGTGCCGACCCGCTCGACGCCGACTACCTCATCGGGTCGGCCGACTGGATGCCGCGCAACCTCGACCGCCGCGTCGAGGCGCTCTGCGCCGTCACCGACCCACCGTTGCGCGGGCGCCTCGCTGAGATCGTCGACGTCAACCTGGCCGATGACGTGCTCGCCTGGGAGCTCACGCCCGACGGCTCGTGGCACAAGGTGGAGACCGTCGTCGGGGTGAACACCCACCTCCGGCTGCGCGAGCTCGCCGAGGAGCGAGCGCGGGTCCGCGGGTGAGCTCCGCCGAACGGGAGATCAAGCTCGCCGTCGCGGAGGAGTTCACGCTCCCGCCACTGACGGATCCCGGCGGGGACGTCTTCGCCGGCCCCCCCGAGACGCTCGAGCTGAGCGCGCGCTACTTCGACACCGAGGACCTCCGTCTCTCACGGGTCGGCGCGAGCCTGCGGCACCGCGACGACGGCTGGACCGTGAAGCTGCCGCGCGATCCCGAAGAGGACGACGGGGTCTTCGCACGCGAGGAGCTCTCGGTGCCGGGTCCGGCCGGCCCGGCCGCCAGCCCCCCGGAGCGGGCGCTCGACCTCGTCCGCGCCCTCACCCGCGCGTCGGCGGTGGAGCAGGTCGCCGAGCTGCGCACGACGCGCCGGCGGGTGCAGCTCCGGACCTCCGAGGGAAGGGACGTGGCCGAGGTCGTCGACGACCGGGTCGAGGTGCTGGACCCCGGATCGTCGGACGTGCGGCAGCGGTTCCGCGAGCTCGAGGTCGAGCTTCGGGACGGCGCCACCGATGCACACCGCAGCGTCGTCCTCGCGCGCTTGCGCGGAGCAGGCGCGGGGCCGCCCGATCCGACGCCCAAGATCGTGCGCGCGCTCGGGCCAGCTGCGACCGCACCGCCGGATGTGGTGGTCCCCACCCTCGAGCACGGCGCGTCCGTCGACCTCGTCGTGCGTCGCGCGATTGCGAGCTCGGTCGAGCGGCTCCTGCGCAACGACCCCGGCGTCCGGATGGGCGACGACCCCGAGGCGGTGCACCAGGCGCGCGTCGCGACCCGACGCCTGCGTTCCGATCTGCGCACCTTCGGCGCGCTCGTCGACGAGCAGTGGGCGGACAGCCTGCGCGACGACCTGCGGTGGCTCGGTGACGTACTCGGCGCGGTGCGCGATGCCGACGTGCTCATCGATCGCATCGAGCGCAAGGACGAGCGCTTGCCCGACACCGACCGGCACGCGGGGAAGGCACTCGTCGATCAGCTGCGGGCCGACCGCGACCGCGCGCGCACCCAGCTGCTCCGCGCATTGCGCTCGGATCGCTACGACACGCTCCTCGACCGTCTCGTCGCGGCCGCCCAACGCCCGCGCCTGCTGCTCCGCGTGGACGACGTCGACGACGCCGACGTGCTCCGCCAGCTCGTGCGTCGACCGTGGGACCGGCTCCGCGACGCGGTCGCCGAGCTCGCGCCGGAGCCGAGCGACGCGCAGCTCCACAAGGTGCGCATCGCCGCCAAGCGCGCGCGCTACGCAGCAGAGGCGGTCGAGCCGGCGGTCGGCAAGCGCGCCCGCGTCCTCGCCCGTGCTCTCGTCGACGTGCAGGACGCGCTCGGCGAGCACCAGGACGCGGTCGTCGCCG
>DATBSK010000133.1:0-17194 GCA_036559825.1 Acidimicrobiia bacterium
CGCGTCCGGATGTCGACATCGAGGGACTCCAGATCGAGATCGGCTCACTCGTGTCGCGCTACCGGCACCTCCCGCTCAACGAGCTGCAGCTCGGGCCGATGCTCCAGGACGTCACGACGATCGCGATCCGCTACGAGGTGCCGCTCCCAGCGTCGCTCATCCTCACGGGGAAGGCGCTCGCCCAGATCCAGCACGCGACCGCCGAGCTCGATCCGGACGTCGACGTGTTCGCGGTCGCCGGCCGGTACCTCGCGCGCTCGACGTTCGACAAGATGCGGGTGCTCGCCCGGCCCCAGGAGCTGCTCTACGAGGGGCAGAAGATGCGCACGCGCGTCTCGAAGCTGCTCGAGGCGCTCGAGCGGCTCGTGGGCGCGCGGGCGGGGCCGAACCTCCAGGTCGAGTTCAAGGGGTTCGAGGGGGTGGAGGTGACGGTCCGGCGTGCCAGCCGCCGGCTGTCGTTCGCACTCGCGGCGGCGGGCGCATGGGTCGCGATGGCGATCACCGCGGAGTCGAGCAACGTCGCGCGGTGGGTGCCGATCGCGGTCGGCGTCGTCGCCGGCATCCTCACGTTCGGCCTCGTGGCCGACGCGATCCGCCCGACTCGGCGGTAGCGCTCAGCCCACGGGGGCTGACGCCTGCGGGGCCTTCTTCTTCGTGCCGCGGATGACGGCGCGCTCGATGACGAACGCGGCGATCCCCATCACGAGGCCGAGCACGGCGCGGTCCGCCCACCGGGCGGTGCGCTTCACCGGCCCGGCTTTGTGCTTCGTGCCACCGACGTGCACGTGCACCGATGCCATCTCTATGGCCGCGCTCGCTCGGCCGCAGGGTACCTGCCTTGTCGGTCGACTCCGCAGGCTCCGTCTCCACCGGCATCGGGCGGCCGAGCCACCCGATGCCTGCGGCCGCCCTTCGGGTCGCTCGCCTGCGGCATCGGTCGGACGTTACCCGCCCCGTGCCGCCGAAGGGATCGTCAGGGCCAGGTGATCCCGAACTGGGTCGACTCGAGGATGCGGCCGGTGACGCCGTCGGCGCGCTGGGCGGCGAGGAAGGTGACGCTCGGGACGACCGCCTCGGGCGGTCCCCACCCCTTCCAGTCCCAGTCCTCGCCCAGCTCGTGCACCGACTGCTCGGTCTTCACCGCGCCGGGGCGGAGCGCGTTCACCGCGACGTTGGCCTCGGCGAGCTCGCCGGCGAGCGCGGTGCTGAACCGCTCCAGCGCCGCCTTCGCGACCGAGTAGGTGAGATAGCCGGGCGGCATGCCGGTGACGGCCGGGTCGGCGGCACCCGACGAGATGTTGATGATGCTGCCGCCACCGCGCTCGCGCATCGACGGCAGCACCGCGTGGGCGCTCACGAACAGGCTGCGGACGTTCACGCGCATCGACTCGTCCCACTGCTCGACCGTGCTCTCGACGAAGGGCGCGCGCGTCGATGCCATCGCGTTGTTCACGAGCACGTCGACACCGCCGAGCTCGCGGATCGCGGCGTCGACGAGCGCCACGAGGTCATCGGCGACACCGATGTCGCAGCGGAACGGCAGCGCGCGCCGGCCGGTGGCGCGGATCGCCTCGGCCGTCGCGTGCGCCGTCCCCGGCAGACCGGTGTGCGACTCCGAGCCGCTGCGGGCCGCGCAGACGACATCGGCGCCGGCGGCGGCGAGGCCGAGCGCGAGCGCGCGCCCGATGCCGCGGGAGGCGCCGGTGACGACCGCGACCGAATCGGCGAGCGGTTCGGTCATGCGGTCAGCATGCCGCGTCAGGCCCTGCGGCCGCGCACGACGACGAGATGACGTCGGCCGGCGCGGTGCTCGTCCACGGCGACGTCGACGAAGCCTGCGTCTGCCACCGCGCGGGCGAGGGTGCCGGCACCCTCGTGGGTGAGGGCGTGGTGCGCGAACAGACCCCGGGGCCGGGTGAGGCGTTCGACGACGAGCAGCCGCCCGGCGGGCGCGAGCACGCGGTGGGCTTCGCGCAGTCCGGCGGCGACGTCGTGCCAGTGGTGCGCGGAGGCGAGCGCCCAGACGACGGAGGCCGTCCCGTCGGGGAGGGTGAGGTCCTCCGCCGATGCCGCCACGAGCTCGACCGAGCGCCGCCGGTCGCCGCGGGTGAGCAGGCGGGCGAGGCGCAGCATCTGGGGCGAGGGATCCACGGCCGTCACGCGGGCGCCACGCCGGGCGGCCTCCCGCGCGGCCGCTCCCGGACCGCAGCCGACGTCGACGACGTGGTCGGCGGGGCCGACGGCCGCGAGATCGGCGACGAGGCGGGCGCTCGGCCCGCGTCCGGCGATCATCGTCAGCCCGGCGAGGAGGCCGAGCGGGCCCGAGCAGTCGTGGGTGTGGCGATGGGTCGTCGTGCTGCGGGCCATGTCCGCTCCTCGTATTACTGACTGGTGGTCAGTCACCCTAGGATGACCGGCGGTCAGTCGTCAAGGGGGTACCGTGCCGGCGATGGTGGCGACTGCACGGCGGCGGGAGGAGCCGGCCGTCCGTCGGGAGCAGATCCTCGACGCGGCCGAGCGCACCCTGGTCGAGCGCGGCCTCGCCACCGCGACCATGGCCGACGTCGCCGTGGCGGCCGGCGTCGCCAAGGGGACCGTGTACCTGTACTACGACTCCAAGGACGAGCTGCTCGCGGCGCTGCGCGCCCGCTACCTGAACCGGTTCGCGTCGTCGGTCGCCGCCGAGCTCGACCCCGGACGGACCACGAGCGCCACCGTCGCGCTCGAGCGCTGCCTCGCCGCGCTGTTCGACTTCTCGGCCGGGAACCACCGCCTCCACCACGTCCTGTTCCACGAGGCGGGCTTCAGCGAGGAGGACGCGCTCGGGGGGATCCGCGAGATGGTCGGCGCGCTCGTCGCCGACGGGGTCGCGCGCGGCGAGTTCCGGGTCGCCGACCCGCAGCTCACGACGACGTTCCTCCTGCACGGGCTGCACGGCGCGCTCGTCACCGAGATGCACCAGCCCGTCCCCGACCGCGAACGCTTCGTGAGCGGCGCGATCGCGGTCGCGCGCGCGACCCTCGGAGTGCAGCAATGACCAAGATGCGTCTCTCGACCCTCGTGATGACGGTGAGGGACGCATCATGCGCTGCAGTCCTCGCGGCAACGATGGTCGCCGTCGCGGGAGTCCCGGCGCGCGCGGCGGCGCCGCCGGAGCGGCTGGACGACCTGCACGTGCTCGGGACGCACAACAGCTATCACGTGCGGCCCGAGCGGGAGATCACGCCCGGCGAGCCCGCCGACTACGCGCACGCGCCGCTCGACGTGCAGCTCTCGAAGCAGGGCATCGGGGCCGTCGAGCTCGACGCCTGGAACGCCCCGACGTTCCCGGTGTTCCACTCGCCCATCGTCGACGCCGGTTCCACGTGCGCGACCCTCGAACGGTGCTTGCGCACGGTGGCGCGGTGGTCGAAGGCCCACCCGAAGCACGACCCTCTGTTCGTGTACGTGGAGGCGAAGGCGCTCCCCACGAACGCGAACCCCGCGGTGCAGGACGCGATCGACGCGGCGCTCGCGGAGCAGGGCATCACCGCTTGGGACGCCGCCGGCTACGACCGGCTCGACGCCCTCGTGCGGAAGGTCTTCGGCCGCACCCTCATCACGCCCGACGACGTGCGCGGCAAGCGCCGCACGCTGCGCGACGCCGTGGTGCACGACGGCTGGCCGACCGTCGCGAAGAGCCGCGGCAAGGTGCTCGTCACGCTCATCGGGGACCCGGTGATCCTCGCCGCCTACCGTCTCGGCGCGCCCTCGCTCGAGGGCCGCCCGATGTTCGTGAACGTCAAGCCCGACGACCCGGCCGCTTCGCTCATCTCGCGCGACGTCCCCGACGCCGCCGCCCACATCCCCGAGCTCGTCCAGCAGCACTTCATCGTGAAGACGCGCGCCGACGTCGACGGCGTCCAGGCGCGGGCGAACGATCGCTCGCGCGCCGACGCTGCGCTCGCCAGCGGCGCGCAGATCATCTTCACCGACTACCCCGTCGCCGACCCGAAGGTCGGCCCCTACGTCGTCAGGCTCGGCGGCCGGCGCTGACGCCGCCGCTGGCGGACGACCTCTTCGTTGGTCGGCATCGGCGGCGCTCCTCGTTGGGGTTCCACGGATGCGGGGGTACGGTGTCCCTGACGCGAGCGTCAGGGACAGGCCGAGAGCGGAGCGAGACGAGATGGAGCTGCCGAAGATCATCAGCGTCGACGATCACGTCGTCGAGCCGGCCCACGTCTGGCAGACGTGGCTCCCGGAGAAGCACCGGGAGAAGGGGCCGCGCGTCGAGCGGAAGCGCTGGGGCGCCTTCAAGCTGAAGAAGGGCGCCAAGTACGAGATGGTCGAGGACGCCGGCGGCGAGTGGGGCGACGCCTGGATCTACGAGGACCAGGTCATCTACGTCCAGAAGAAGTTCGTCGCGATCCCGAAGGCATCGACGCCGAACGGCGACCTGTCGAAGTTCGACAAGACGATCATGACGATGACCGCGACGACCTACGACGACATGCGCGCCGGCTGCTGGGACCCGATCGAGCGCAAGAAGGACTTCGAGCTCAACTGGGTCGACGGCTCGCTGCCGTTCCCGACGTTCCCGCGCTTCTGCGGCCAGACGTTCTACGAGGCCGACGACAAGGAGCTCGCGCTCGCGTGCGTCAAGGCCTACAACGACTGGATGGTCGAGGAGTGGTGCGATCCCGCGATCGGGATCAACATCCCGCTCTGCATCATGCCGCTGTGGGACGTCGAGCTCGCGGCGGCGGAGATCGTCCGCAACGCGCAGCGCGGCGTGCGCGCGGTGTGCTTCTCGGAGCTGCCGACCCGCCTCGACCTGCCGAGCATCCACACCGGCTACTGGGACCCGATGTTCGCGGCCGCGGCCGACACGGGCACGACCGTCTGCATGCACGTCGGTTCGTCGTCGAGCGACCCGGCGTCGTCGTCCGACGCCCCCGCCGGCGTCGGCGGCATGGTGGCGTTCAACAACTCGATGGCGTCGCTCGGCGACTACCTCTTCAGCGGGAAGATGGCGCAGTTCCCGAAGCTGAAGCTCGCGTACTCCGAGGGTCAGATCGGCTGGATCCCGTACGCGCTCGAGCGCGCCGACACGGTGTGGGAGCAGCACGACGCGTGGATCCACGCGAAGCGGCTGTGCCCCGAGCCGCCGTCGACCTACTACTACGGCCGCGTGTACGGCTGCTTCACCTGGGACCAGCACGGCGTCAACTCGCTCGCCGAGGTCGGCGAGGACAACATCTGCTTCGAGACCGACTACCCGCACACGGACACGACGTGGCCGAACTCGAAGGAGTACTGCGAGAAGATCCTGCAGGGCGTCGACGAGGACACCGCCTACAAGATCCTCCGCGGCAACGCGATCAAGATGCTGGAGCTCGACCGGGTCTAGAAACCCCTGTTTGGTCAATCGGGGCCGCTATCGCGGCCCCGATTGACCAAACAAGTCAGGGGGCGGCGCGGTAGCGCTCGTTGGCGTCGGCGAAGACCTTCCGGGCGCTCTCGATGTCGAAGGCGCGCTCCTCCCCCGTCGCCGGGTCCCACTCGCTGCGCGGCTGGGTGAAGAAGTTGCCGCCGTAGACGTGGATCGCGCCCGTGAACGTGGCCTGCGTGTTCGACACCGCGTGAACGACGTCGTCACCGAGGAGCAGGACGTCGCGCGCCTCGGCCCTGCGGCCGCCCGTCGACGTGAGCCCCTCGGGCGCGCGCCGGAAGAACTCGTTGTCCTCGACCCCGCCGTAGATCCCGATGACGGCCCACATGCGGTGGTCGTGCGGGTAGAGGCGCATCCCGGGTGTCCACACCACGTTGAGGACGGTGAGGTCGTCGGACGTGTGCAGCGACTCGAGGCCACCGGCGTCGCGGCCGAGCGCCGCCGCGACCGCGGATGGCGTGCTGAGGACCCGGTCGAGCACGTCGCGGACGGCGAGGCTGGGTTGGTCGGCCGCGAGCGCGGCGCGGCAGTCGTCGACCAGGGCGTCGACGTCGAAGGTCATCGTGCTCACGGCCCCCAGTCTGCCCCGTCGGCGACCGCTGTACGCTCGGGCGCGTGGACGTCCCGAAGATCGTGAGCGTCGACGACCACGTCGTCGAGCCCCCGCACGTGTGGCAGACCTACCTGCCCGAGAAGCACCGGGCGCAGGGGCCACGGGTCGAGCGCAAGCGCTGGGCACCGTTCGTGCACCACCCGGGCGCGAAGTACACCAACACCGAGGACCCCGACGGCGAGTGGGGCGACGCCTGGGTCTACGAGGACCGGCTCATCTACGTCCACAAGAAGTTCGTCGCCATCCCGGTCGAGGCGACGCCCGACGGCGACGTCACGAGGTTCGACCGCTCGACGATGACGATGACGGCCGTCACCTACGACGGCATGCGCCCGGGCTGCTACGACCGCGACGCCCGGGTGAAGGACTTCGAGCTCAACTGGACCGACGGCTCGCTGCCGTTCCCCACCTTCCCCCGCTTCTGCGGGCAGACCTTCTTCGAGGGCAACGACAAGGACCTCGGCCTCGCGTGCATCAAGGCCTACAACGACTGGATGGTCGAGGAGTGGTGCGAGCCGTCGGGCGGCATGAACCTGCCGCTGTGCCTCATGCCGCTCTGGGAGGTCGACGAGGCCGTCGCCGAGATCCGGCGCAACGCGGCGCGGGGCGTGCGGGCGTTCTGCTTCTCGGAGCTCCCGACCCGGCTCGACCTGCCGAGCATCCACACGGGCTCCTGGGACCCGGTCTTCGCGGCATGCGACGAGACCGGCGTCACGCTGTGCATGCACATCGGCTCGTCGTCGAGCAACCCGGCGGCGTCACCGGACGCACCCGAGGGTGTCGGCGTGACGCTGGCATTCAACAACTCGTTCGCATCACTCGCCGACTGGCTCTTCTCGGGGAAGCTCATGGAGTTCCCGAAGCTGAAGCTCGCGTACTCCGAGGGTCAGATCGGGTGGATCCCCTACGCGCTCGAGCGCGCCGACACGGTCTGGGACCAGCACGAGGCATGGATCTACTCGAAGGAGCTCGTGCCCGAGCCGCCGTCCACCTACTACTACGGCCGGGTCTTCGGGTGCTTCACCGCCGACCATGTCGGACTGCGGAACCTCGACATCGTCGGTGAGGACAACATCTGCTTCGAGACCGACTACCCGCACACCGACACGAGCTGGCCGAACTCCAAGGAGTACGTCGAGAAGATGGTCGCCGACCTCGACCCGGACGTGGCGTACAAGGTGCTGCGCGGCAACGCGATCCGGATGCTCGAGCTCGACCGCGTCTGAGCGGACCGGCCATGAGACGCGCCGTCGTCGCGGCCACCGCGCTGATCCTCGCCGTCCTCAGCGGTGCCCCGGTCGCCGGCGCGCACCTCCGCCACGCGCCGCGCGACCTGCCGCCGGCCGACCGCGCCACCCTGGCGCGGATGTTCGATCCCGACCTGAAGCCGCTCGGGCTGCGCACGACGCGCGCCGCGCTCCAGGACACCGACAGCTACGAGCGGTCGGAGACCGGGACGCACCTGGCGATCTACGTCGAGCCGATCGCCAAGGGCGAGGTGAGCCGGGCGGTCTACGTGCGCAACATCGTGAAGGTTGCCCGCATCTTCCTGCCGTTCGTCTACAAGCGCTGGTCCGGCCTGAAGAGCTTCGACGTGTGCCAGGAACCGGAGCAGGTGCTCGATCCCCGGCCGGCGCCCATCCCGGTGACACAGCTCATCGCGGACCGTGCCGCGGCGGCCGCGGTGAGGTGGAAGCACGCGACGCTCGCCACGCTCATCAAGCAGGCCGATGTGATCAACGGCAAGAAGGGCGAGGCCGACCCCCTGTCGCTGTTCGTGTCACCCCGCGCGTACGCGGAGCCCGAGTATCAGGACGCGCTGCGGGACGCGGGCGTCACCACACCGACCTGAGCGCCCGCTCAACCGGTGAAGGTCGGGGCGACGACCACCGGCGCAGGCGTCGGTGGTGGCGTCGGCTCCGGACCGGGGTCGTCGCAGCTGATCGGGTCGACGGCAAGGCCGGTCACCGAGCCCCGCAGCGCCGCGCCGCCGACCGTGATGAGGCGCGGATCCGCGTTGCCGTTGTCAGGGTCGATCTTGTAGACGGCCGAAGTGGGACCGCCCTTGCTCAACGTGGACCCGATCGCCCAGAGATCGCCGTCGTCCTCGAAGTCGAGACCGCTCGGGAACCCGACGCCGGGCAGGTCGACGAGGAAGCTCAACGCCGCGCTGTCGGTGTCCACCTCGTCGAGGTCAGTCCGAGACCCTCCGACGGGGCCCGCCGGCGGCGGTGACGTGATCGCGAGGACGTCCTCGCAGTCGGCCGCCAGGCCGAAGACCCCGAGCGCCGCGGGCGCCTTCCCGACGAACTCCGCGTGGGCGGTCTTCGGGTTGACCTCGTACAGGCAGTAGCTGAAGTCCGGCGTGCACTGCGGGTCGCCGAGGGTCGCCGCGTAGAGCCAGAGGTCGCCCTCGGCGTCGAACGTCATGCCACCGCCGCCGACGAGGACGCTCGGGAGCGGCCCGATGACGTGCTGCGCGCCGTTGTGGGGATCCACCGTGATGAGCTGGGACACGGTCGTGACGGCCGTGGAGAGGTTGCGGTACGCGTACAGGGTCCCGTCGTCGTCGAACGTCAGCCCGTCACCGCACGGCACGCCGGAGGGATCCCGTTGCGTCGCCGCGCCGGTCGAGAGGTCGACCTTGTAGAAGTGGCAGGCCGCGATGCCGTTGAGGCCGTCGGCCCCGGCACTCCTCTGCCCGAACGTGTACCCGACCGGGTGGTCCTCGTCCTCGCCGGAGGCGGGCTGCGCGCCGCTCGCGGCGACGAGGCCGATGACGAGCGCGCTCAGCGCGAGCACGCGGGCGACGCGACGACCCATTCCCCTGACCTCCACCCGGCCGCCGACCCCGGTCGGCGATGTGACGTTCTAGCACCTCCGGATGCCCGGGGGCCGCGTCACGTCACCGAGCGCAGCCGGAGGTGAGGGTCGGACCTCGCCGCGACCGGGAGCTCGTGCCGGGCCGCCGGGTCACCGCGGAGATAGCCGGCGAGGAAGTCGTCGGCCACGCCGGCGACCGCCGCCGCCAGGTTCTCCCCCGCAGGGACGTACGGCAGGATGTGCCCGATGACGCCGCCGGCCAGGAGCCGGATCTCGAGCAGGTACTTGGGATGCCCGGCGCGGGCGTACGCGTGCGTGCTCTGCTGGAACGGCACCGCGAGGTCGAGGGTCGCGTGCGCGAACAGGATCGGCCCCGACGGATGTCGCAGCGGCGGCCCGGCGTCGGTCTCGGAGATGCCCGCGAGCACGAGCGCGGCCCTGATGCGCGCGTCCCGGCAGCAGTCCGACACGAGCGCGAGGGTGGCGAACCCGCCCATCGAGTGGCCGGCGGCGGCGATCCGCTTCGGGTCGAGGAGGCCGTCGAGCCCGCCGTCGGCCGCAGGGAGTCGATTGAGTGCCAGGACGCGGTCGAGCACGAAGCGCGCGTCCCGCACTTGCTCGCGCTGGTCCGCGTACGCGACGGGCGTCGGCCCCGCGAGGCTCGTCACGGGGTACGTCGGCGCGACGACGACGTAGCCCTCGGCCGCCCACCGTTCGAGATTCGGCGCGTAGTCCGCGGGAGTGCCCGGCGCGCCGTGACTGAAGAGGATGACGGGGAAGCGTCCGGCTGCGGGGGCCGCATCGCTCTCGGCGATGCTGGTGTCGGGGTGTGGCACCGCAGCGCCGGACGCGGGGTAGTACACGGAGGTCGGTAGATGGCGGGTCGCGGACGCCGGTACGGGCGTCTGCCCCTCGGGATCGGCGGGCGTCGCGCGCGTCGCGTCTTCGAGCTCGAGCACCCGCAGCCCGACCGCATACCGCGCCTCGGTCGCGCGCGGCTGGCCCGCGTGCGCGCCGGTCGGCATGGCCGCGATTGCGACGGTGCACGCGGTTGCGAGCGCGATGCGGCGGAGCACGGCCGCCGATGCTACGGCTCGTCGATCTCGTCGAGACGGCGGAGGAGCTCACCGGCACCGATGACGGCGGCGCCGAGGGCGCTGACACGGTCGGCGAGGTCGCGGTCGGACGTGACGACGGTGAGGCCGCGCGGGTCCGGATCGGTCCGGACGAGCTCGACGATGCGGTCGTCCGCCGCGTTGCGCCCGCCCCGACGCGCGTAGGCGACCGCGACGTCGTCGTGCACCCCTTCGGGCAGCTCCGCGCGCGGCCTGCCGTCGAGCACGAGCGTGATCCCGTCGCCCTCGGCCGCCGCGAGCCGGGCCAGCCGCGCGTGCAGCCGGCGGGCCGCGCCGGCGCGGTCGCGCCACCAGCCGTCGGGCCGCGAGCCGATGACGTTCATCCCGTCGACGACGAGGTGCGTCACCCCTCGTCGAGCTTCGCGACCAGCGTCTTCGGCGCCACCGTGCGGTACGCGTCCTCGACGACCACCTCCACCTCGTCCCAGTCGAGGTCGCGGTCGAGGCGCAGACCGATCCAGCCGCGGTGCCCGACGTACGCGGGGCGGAAGAAGCGGTCCGGCTCGGCTGCGACGAGCGCCTCCTGGGCGCCGGGCGGCGCAGCGCACCAGATCGCGAGCCGGCCGTCGCCGTGATGGTCGTCGTGGAACATGACGAACGTCAACTTGTCGCGCACGAAGAACGTCGGCGCACCGTGGCTCAGGCGCTCGGTCGCCTCCGGCAGCGCCAAGCAGATGCGGCGCACCCGTGCGAGCGCACGCGCGCTCACGCCTTGACGCACTCCTCGATGGTCTCGAGCGTCTTCGTCATGCTCTCGCGCGTGCGCTTGCGGGAGCCCTCGAGGCCGACGAGCCACTTCGACCCGCCGACCTCCTCGGAGATGTCCCAGCTCTCGCGCACGCGAGTGCCGCCGTCGACCGGCTCGAGCTCGTAGCGCCAGATCCGCCCGCCACCGAAGTGGCGGCCGAACCCCGGCGGGCGGCTCTGCCACGCGATGCGGCGGCCCTCCTCGAACTCGATGACCGTGCTCTCCATCGAGTACGGCAGGCCCATCTTCATGTGCATCCCGAACTTCGAGCCGAGCTTCAGCCGCTCGGTCGCGCCCTTCGTGCTCTTGACCGTGCCGGACCCGTCGATCTCGCAGTGCCGCGCCGGATCGGCGAGCAGCTCGAAGATCTTCTCG
Source organism: Acidimicrobiia bacterium (assembly GCA_036559825.1). Classification (GTDB taxonomy): domain Bacteria; phylum Actinomycetota; class Acidimicrobiia; order IMCC26256; family PALSA-555; genus DATBSK01. The sequence goes on from DATBSK010000133.1 coordinate 11,127, forward strand.
GGTGGCGCGGGGATCACCCGCTCCACGGACTCGACGTCGCTCTCACTCATGCTCGGGACGGTACTGCGTCAGCCGTCGGCCTGCTCGTGCTCGTCGTCCTCGGCGAGCAGGCGGTACACCGACTTGCGGGCGCCGTCGAGCAGCACCTGCGCCGCGCGCACCTGCTCGTCGCTCCCGGCGTGGGCGACCTGCATGACGGCGGCGGTGAGCTGCGCCGCGGCGTGGTGCAGCGCACGCTGCTCGTCGTTCAGCCCGTCGCTCACGGTCGCCCACGGCGCGCCCCGTGCCGCGACGCGCTCGGACTCCTCGCGCCCGGCGTCCGTCAGGCGGAAGATGCGCTTCTGGTCGAGGACCTCCGAGCGGACGAGGTCCTCGTCCTCGAGCTGCTGCAGCGTCGGGTAGACCGAGCCGGGGCTCGGCCGCCACACACCGCCGCTGCGCTCGGCGAGCTCGGTCATGACCTCGTAGCCGTGCATGGGCCGATCGGCGAGCACGAGCAGGATGGCGGCGCGGATGTCGCCGCGGCGGGCGCGCCCGCGACCGCGGCGCCGGCCGCCGGGGCCCCAGAAGAAGACGCGGTCGCCGAACGGCGGGCCCGGCAGCGGGACCTCGAACGTCGGGCCGGGAGGCGGGCCGCCGGCCCACGCCTCGGCGGATCGGGTCCAGCCCGGCACGCGGCGACGGCCGCGGCGGGCCCGGCGCCCGTACCCGAGCCCGGAGAGGTCGTCGAGATCGTCGTGGTCGTGGTGCATCAGCGGCCTCCTTTGCGTGTCGTTCGTACGCTCACGATATATCGTGATACCCCGGATTACAAGTCGGCATCGCGCGGTCCCCTCGGCGCGCGGGAGGATCGGCGGATGACCACCGAGATCGCCACCCCGATGTTCACCGCCCGACCCACGTCCGACCCGCCCTGGCCGGGCGTCATCGTGATCCACGAGGGAAACGGGATGTCGCCCCAGCTCCTCCGGTTCTGCGAGCGGCTCGCGCGCGAGGGCTACGCCACGGCCGCCCCGGACCTCTTCTTCCGGTCCGGGGGGAGCGAGGCCGCCGACTTCGCCACGCTCATCGGCGCGCTGCGGCCCGAGGAGGTGCGCGCCGACCTCGACGGCGCGGTCGCGGCCCTGCGCGCCGAGGGCGCGAGCGCGGTGGGCATCACCGGGTTCTGCATGGGCGGATCCATCGCGTACCGCGCTGCGCTCGTCGACGTCGACGTCGCGTGCGCCGCGCCCTTCTACGGCGCCACGATCGGCCAGGAGCTCGGCGCGCCGCACTGCCCCGTGCTCTGCTTCTTCGGCGGCACCGACGAGTACATCCCTCCGGAGGCGATCAACGCGGTGCGGGCCCATCACGGCGACGACGTGATCGTGTACCCGGACGCCGGGCACGGCTTCATGCGTGACGGATCACCGAACTTCGACGAGCAGGCCGCGGCCGACGCGTGGACGCGGCTCCTCGCGTTCTTCGCGCAGCATCTGCGGTAGGGCCCGAGCGGCCCGGCGCTCACCCTCAGTCGCCGACGCGACCGTCGAGCTGCTCGCACATCAGGTCGAGGTGGCCCGCGTGCCGGGCCGTCTCCTCGAGCATGTGGACGAGCACCCAGCGCAGGCTGAACCGACCGACGTGGGGGGCGTCCTCGACGGACCCGTCGTCGAGCGACGCGCCCGCGATCACGCGCTGCGCGCGCGCCACCTCGGCCGCGTATCCGTCGAGCACCGACGTGATCGTGTCGTCGGGCCCGATCCGGAACGACTCCTCGTTCTCGACCGTCGTCTCCGCCGTCGTGTCGCCCGCGAAGCGAAAGCGGAACCACCGCTGCTCCGCCCAGGTGAGATGCGCGATGACGCCGAGCGGGCTGATCCCGGACGGAGTCATGATCCGCGACGCCATCTCGGTGGTCATGCCCTCGACCTTGCGGGCGGACACCGCGCGGTACCAGTCGAGCGCGCCGACGAGCACCGTGCGCTCGTCGGCGCGTCCCCCGAGCGGATCGTCCACCCGGCGAGCGTACGACGAGCTCGCGTCAGCTGGTGGAGGAGGACGACGACTTCCCCGAGCCGGGCCCGTTCGCCGAGCTGCTCCGACCGCCGAGCGTGACGTCGGCGGTGTGCGACTGGCCGCCGCGCTCGTAGGTGATCGTCACCGTGTCGCCGGACTCGTGCGCGCGGATCGCCGTCACGAGGTCCTGCGCGTCGGACACCGTGGTGTCGTCGACCTTCGTGATGACGTCGCTCTGCTCGAGGCCGGCGCTCTGCGCGGGGCTCCCGGGCACGACCTGCGCCACGCGTGCGCCACCCGAGTCGCCGTCGCTCGACTGGACCGCGACGCCCAGCAGCACGTCGCCGCCGGGGATGCCGGGGATGCCGGGCACGCCGCGCCCACCGCCGTTGCCGTCGCCGGGGTTCGGGATCGGGAAGGGCGGGTTCCGGGTGCCGTCGTCACGGTCGCCGCCGGGGGGCGGGAACGGGCGCTCCTCGACCACGCCGTGCTCGTCGTCGTGGTCGCCGTCCGTGGCGCGGCCGAGCGCGAACCCGGCCCCGCCGACGAGGAGCACCGCGACGAGCGCACCGACGAGGAACGCGACCCAACGCGGCACGAAGACGCCGGCGCGCTCCTCCGTCGTGGCCGCGGCGGCGGGCGTGGCGGCCGGGGTGTCGGGCTGCGTCGCGTCCGCGCCCTCGGGGGGTGTCGTGTCGTCGGCGCTCGAGTCCGGAGACTCGTCGCTCGTGGGCGTCTCGTCGTCGCTCATCGCTCTCGAACCTCGTGTGCTCGTGCCGCGCACAAGAGCGCTCTTGTGTTGCTCTTACCGGCGGCTCGGGGATGGGACTCGCGGAACCCGCTCACCGTGGCACACTCGTGGGACGCCGCGAGCGCGGGGCTCTCAGGTTCTTCACAGCATTCCGCTCGCTCCTACGCTCTGACGGGCAGTGCCGATGGACACCGAACAGGAACGAGCGACGACGTCAGCCGAGGAGCACCCGACGCTGCGCGTCCTCGTCGCGGAGGACGACCAGGGTCTTCGCGACTCGCTCGAACGCGTCCTCCGCTTCGAGGGCTACGGCGTGCTGCTCGCCAAGGACGGTGCCGAGGCGCTGGACGCGGTCGCGCGCGACGACCCCGATCTGCTCGTGCTCGACATCATGATGCCGCACGTCGACGGCTTGTCCGCGTGTCGCATGCTGCGCCAGCGCGGCGCCGCGCTGCCGATCCTCATGCTGACCGCGCGCCACACGGTCTCCGACCGCGTCGACGGCCTCGACGCCGGCGCCGACGACTACCTCGTCAAGCCGTTCGCGATCGACGAGCTGCTCGCGCGCGTGCGCGCGCTGCTCCGGCGGCCGCCGCCGATCGTGTCGGAAGGACCGCTCCAGGTCGCCGACCTCGTGCTCGATCCGGCGACCCGGCACGTCACGCGCGCGGGTGAGACCATCGATCTCACGAAGCTCGAGTTCGACCTGCTGGAGCTGCTCATCCGCAACGCCGGCATCGTGCTCAGCCGCGAGGTGATCTACGAGCGGATCTGGGGCTACGACTTCGGCACCGGCTCCAAGTCGCTCGACGTCTATGTCGGGTACCTCCGCCGCAAGACGGAAGCCGACGGCAAGCCCCGTCTCATCCACACCGTGCGAGGATTCGGCTACACGCTGCGCGCACCATGAGCCTTCGCTGGCGGTTCGCGCTCGTCCTCGCGCTCGTCGTCGCCGGCGTCGTCGTCGCCCTGTCGTCGGCTGCGTGGCTGTCCGCCAAGAACGAAATCGTCGCCGGCGTCGACGACGCGCTCCGGCGCCAGGCGAACGACGCGGCGCGCGGGTTCTTCGTCGGGAGCCCGCCCGAGAGCGACAGCAGCCGGCGACGCGGCCCCGACCCGGTGCAGATCCTCGACCGGCAGGGCTCGATCGTCGCCGCGGTCGGCATCGCCCTGCCGGTGGACGTCGAGGACCAGGGGGTCGCCGCGGGCAGCGACAAGGACGTCCTCCGCGAGGTCACGGTCGGCGGCGACGACTTCCGGATGCTGACGGTCTCGACCGCGTTCGGCGCCGTGCAGGTCGCCCGCAACCGGGCCGAGATCGACGACGCGCTCGAGGGGCTGCGCAACGGTCTCGTCGCCCTCGGTGTCGTCGCCACGTCGATCGCGGCGCTCGTGGGCTGGTGGCTCGCGGGCCGGGTCACGCGTCCGATCCGCAAGCTGACCGCGACCACCGAGCACATCGCGCAGACCGCGCAGCTCGACGAGCCCATCGCGATCGAGCGCAGCGACGAGGTCGGCCGCCTCGCGTCGAGCTTCAACGCCATGCTGGAGGCACTCGAGGGCTCGCGCCGCCAGCAGCAGCAGCTCGTCATGGACGCGAGTCACGAGCTCCGTACGCCCCTCACGACCCTGCGGACGAACATCGAGCTGCTCGCACGCCGTCCCGACCTCGACGACGAGCAACGCCACGAGCTGCTCGAGGCCGCGACGTTCGAGCTCCAGGAGCTGAGCGCGCTCGTCACCGAGCTCGTCGACCTCGCCATCGAGCGCCGCCCCGAGGAGCAGGACCTCGAGGACGTGGATCTCGGCGAGCTCACCCGCGAGGTCGTGGAGCGCGCCGCGCGCCGCTACGGCCGCACCATCACGCTCGACGAGGACGAGCCCGGCGTCGTGCGGGTCGCACCGTCACTGCTCGAGCGGGCCGTCTCGAACCTGCTTGACAACGCCGCGAAGTTCAGCCCGCGCGACACCCCGATCGACGTGACCGTGGACGGGGGCAACATCACGGTGCGCGACCACGGTCCCGGCATCCCCGAGAACGAGCGGACCCGGGTGTTCGACCGGTTCTTCCGGTCGGACTCGGCGCGCACGATGCCCGGATCCGGGCTCGGGCTCGCGATCGTGCGCCAGGTCGTGACGGACGACGGCGGGACGGTCGACATCGAGTCACCGCAGGACGGTGGCGGCACGCTCGTGCGCGTCCGGCTCCCGCTCACCGAGCACGCGACGGAGCCGGAGAGCCAGGACGAGCTCGAGGACGTCGAGGAGGAGCTGGACGTGGAGCAGCCCGAGGCGGTCCCGGACGAGCCGATGCCGGCCGCGGCGGACGCGGCGCCGACGCGCGACGACGAGCTGCTCGACACGAGAGCACACGAGCAACACGAGCAACCCGCGCTCGACAACGTGCTCGGCGGCGCGTCCGACGCCTGAGAGACACCGGCCCCGCCGGCGATCGCCGACGGGGCCAGGGTCCGGGGGGGTCGGGGGCGCACTTTCACGGCCCCGAGTAAGACGTCGGCGCGACGAACGCTAAGAACCGGTGAAGTTGGCGTCGTCACTCCGGGTCACGCGGCGACGAGCCGTCCGACCTCCTCGACCTCGTCCGCGGTGAGGTCCGTGCGCGTCGCGTCCGCGTTCGCGCGAACCTGCTCCGCCGACGTCGCGCCCGCGATCACCGACGACACGACCTTCTGACTCGCGAGCCACGACAACGCGACCTCGGTGAGCGAGCGACCGTGCTCCTTTCCCCACTGCTCGAGTCGATCGAGCTTGTCGAAGTTGTCGTCGTGCAGCACGTGCGCGAAGTGATCGGCGGAGAGGCGGCTGCTCTCCGGCGGCTGCTCGCCGCGCCGGACCTTGCCCGTGAGCAGACCCGACGCCAGCGGGAAGTACGGGATCACACCGAGCCCGAACCGGTCGCACGCGGGCACGACCTCGTGCTCGACGCGCCGGTTCAGCAGGTTCCACTCGTTCTGCGCCGACACGAAGGGCTCGAGGTGCCGGGTGGCGGCGGTCCAGTGGGCGTCGGCGATCATCCATCCGGCGAAGTTCGAGCACCCGACGTAGCGAACCTTCCCCTGGTGCACGAGATCGGTGAGCGCATCGAGCGTCTCCTCGATCGGCGTCACGGTGTCGGGGAAGTGCAGCTGGAAGACGTCGATCCAGTCGGTGCCGAGCTCGCGGAGGCTCGTCTCGACGGAGCTCATGACGTGGCGGCGCGAGCCCCCGAGGTCGTCGGGACCGCGACCCAGGCCGAACTTCGTGGCCACGATGACGTCGGCGCGGCGGGGCCCGAGCGCGGCGCCGAGCATCCCCTCGG
>DATBSK010000134.1:0-10303 GCA_036559825.1 Acidimicrobiia bacterium
GGGTACCAGGAGATCCTCACGGATCCCTCGTACGCGGGTCAGGTCATCGCGTTCACGTACCCGCACATCGGCAACTACGGGGTCAACCGCGACGACGTCGAGAGCCGCGGTGTGTTCTGTCGTGGCGTCATCGTCCGCGACCTCGCTCGTCGGGCGAGCAGCTGGCGTGCGACCGGCGACCTCGAGTCGTTCCTCGTGGCGCGGGGACTCGCGGGGATCTCAGGCGTCGACACACGCCGGCTCACCCGGCACCTCCGGGCGCACGGAGCGCTCCCGGGCGCGTTCGGCACCGACGAGGCAGCGGTGCGTGCCGCGGCGGTCCGGGCGGTGGGCACCGAGGGCATCGACCTCGTCGCTGAGGTGACGGTCGGCCGCCCGTACGTCGTGGGCGACGCGGACGCGCCGTTCTCGGTGGTCGCGTACGACTACGGCATCAAGCGCACGATCCTGCGCCATCTCGTGGGTGCCGGGTGCCGCGTGGAGGTCGTGCCCGCGTCGACGTTCGCGGCGGACGTGCTGGCGCGGGAGCCCGACGGCGTGTTCCTCTCGAACGGCCCGGGTGATCCCGAGGCCGTCGCGGGCGCGGTCGAGGCGGTCGCGCGGCTCTGCGGCGCCGTGCCCGTCTTCGGGATCTGCCTCGGCCACCAGGTCCTCGGGCTCGCGCTCGGGGCGCGCAAGCGGAAGCTGCTGTTCGGGCACCACGGCGCGAACCACCCGGTGCGGCATCAGGCGACCGGCAGGGTGGAGATCACGAGCCAGAACCACAACTACGCGATCGAGGTCGACGGGCTCGAGGGGGCCGAGGTCACCCACCTCAACCTCAACGACGGCGTCGTCGAAGGCTTCCGTGTCGTCGACGCGCGGGCGTTCGGCGTCCAGCACCATCCCGAGGCCGGACCCGGGCCGCACGACGCCGCGTACCTGTTCGCCGAGTTCACGGGCCTGATGGCGGGCGCACCCGTCGACGGGCGGGCCTGAGCATGCCGCGGCGCGACGATCTCGAGTCCATCCTGATCATCGGGAGCGGCCCGATCGTGATCGGGCAGGCGTGCGAGTTCGACTACTCGGGAACGCAGGCGTGCCGAGTGCTGCGCGACGAGGGCTACCGGGTCGTGCTCGTGAACTCGAACCCCGCGACGATCATGACGGATCCGGAGTTCGCGCACGCCACCTACGTCGAGCCGCTCGATCTCGAGAGCGTCACGAGAGTCATCGAGCGCGAGCGCCCGGATGCGTTGCTGCCGACGCTGGGCGGCCAGACGGCGCTGAACCTCGCGGTGGCCCTCCACGACGCGGGCGTGCTGGCAGAGCACGGCGTCGAGCTCATCGGCGCCAATGTCGACGCGATCCACACCGCGGAGGACCGCTCGCGCTTCAAGGCCGCGATGCTGGAGATCGGTCTCGCAGTGCCGCGGTCGGGACTGGCGTACGGCGTCGACGAGGCGATCGCCGTCGGGCGCGTCGTCGGTCTCCCGATCATCGTCCGGCCGTCCTTCATCCTCGGGGGCGGTGGCACCGGGTTCGCGCGCGACGAGACCGAGCTTCGAGAGGTCGCCGCGCGCGGCCTCGCGACGAGCCCCGTCGGCGAGATCCTCGTCGAGCGGTCGGTGCTGGGCTGGAAGGAGTTCGAGCTCGAGGTGATGCGTGACCGCGCCGACAACGTGGTCGTCGTGTGCTCCATCGAGAACCTCGATCCGATGGGTGTGCACACCGGCGACTCGATCACGGTCGCGCCGGCGCAGACGCTCACCGACGTCGAGTACCAGCGCATGCGGGATGCGGCGTTCGCGTGCATCCGGCGGATCGGTGTCGACACCGGCGGGTCCAACATCCAGTTCGCCGTCAACCCCGAGGACGGCGAGATGGTCGTGATCGAGATGAACCCGCGCGTCTCGCGCTCCAGCGCGCTCGCGAGCAAGGCGACCGGGTTCCCGATCGCCAAGATCGCGGCGTGCCTCGCCGTCGGCTACCGGCTCGACGAGATCCGCAACGACATCACCGGCGAGACACCGGCGAGCTTCGAGCCGGCGATCGACTACGTCGTGACGAAGGTCCCGCGCTGGGCCTTCGAGAAGCTCCCGGGGGCGGTGCCGCTGCTCGGGACGCAGATGCAGTCGGTCGGGGAGGTCATGGCGATCGGGCGCACGTTCCCCGAATCGCTCCAGAAGGCGCTGCGGAGCCTCGAGACGGGCCGACTCGGCCTCAACGCCGATCCCGCCGAGGCGGAGCTCGACCGGGTCGCGACCGACGAGCTCGTGCGCGCCGCGGCCACGCCGACACCCGAGCGGGTGTTCGTGGTCGAGGCCGCGCTCCGGCGCGGCGTCACCGTCGAGCGCCTCCACGAGGTCACCGGCATCGACCCGTGGTTCCTCGACCAGATCGCGGCGATCGCCGAGGCGCGCCCTCCGCTCGAGGGGCGCTCGCCCGCCGACGTGTCGCGCGGCGATTGGAGACGGATCAAGCGGCTCGGGTTCGCCGATCGCCAGCTGGCACACCTGTGGGGTGTCGGTGCCGACGCCGTCCGCGCCGCCCGCATCGAGCAGGGCGTGCGCGCGAGCTCGAAGACGGTCGACACCTGCGCAGCGGAGTTCGAGGCCCATACCCCGTACCACTACTGCACCTACGAGGACGACGACGAGGTCGCGCCGCTGGCGCGCCCAGCGGTGGTGATCCTCGGCAGCGGTCCGAACCGGATCGGCCAGGGCGTCGAGTTCGACTATTGCTGCGTGCACGCGGCGTTCGCGCTCTCGGACGCGGGCTACGAGACCGTCATGGTGAACTGCAACCCCGAGACGGTCTCGACCGACTACGACACGAGCGACCGGCTCTTCTTCGAGCCGCTGGCGATCGAGGACGTCCGCAACGTGTGCGATGCGCTCGGCGGGCCGGCGGGCGGCGTCGAGGGGGTCATCGTGTCGCTGGGCGGCCAGACCCCGCTCAAGCTCGCGCACGCGCTCGAGGCGGCCGGCATCGCGGTGCTCGGGACGAGCCCCGCCTCGATCGACCTCGCGGAGGACCGCGCCGGGTTCCTCGACCTGTGCCGCCGGCTTGGCATCCCGCATCCGCCCGGCGGCATGGCGACCGACGCGGCGGGCGCCCGCGCCGTGGTCGCTGAGATCGGCTACCCCGTGCTGGTGCGCCCGTCGTACGTCCTGGGCGGACGTGCCATGCAGATCGTCTACGACGACGACGCCATGGTCGTCGCGATGGCCGAGCTCGCCGCGGCCGGGAGCCTCGGGCGCGAAGGGGGATTGTCGGCCGAGCGGCCGGCACTCATCGACCGGTTCCTCGAGGACGCGGTCGAGGTCGACGTCGACGCGCTCCGCGACCGTGCCGGCGAGGTCGTCATCGGCGCGGTCATGGAGCACATCGAGGAAGCGGGGGTGCACTCGGGCGACTCCGCGTGCGTGATCCCGCCTCCGACGCTCGATCCGTCGGTCGTCGAGACGATCGAGCGCCACACGCGCGCCCTCGCCGACGCGCTCGACGTGCGCGGCCTGCTGAACGTCCAGTTCGCCGTGAAGGAGGAGCGGGTCTACGTGATCGAGGCGAATCCCCGCGCCAGCCGGACGGTGCCGTTCGTGAGCAAGGCGACGGGCGTGCCGCTCGCCAAGGTCGCGGCCCGCGTGATGCTCGGCGCCACGATGCACGAGCTCCGCGAGGAGGGGCTGCTCCCCGCGCGCGCCGCCGTCGGGCATGTCGCGGTGAAGGAAGCCGTCCTGCCGTTCGATCGCTTTCCGTCGGTCGACACGCTCCTCGGACCGGAGATGCGCTCGACCGGCGAGGTGATGGGCATCGATCGCTCCTTCGGCCTCGCGTTCGCCAAGAGCCAGGCCGCGGCCGGCAACCGGCTCCCCGCCTCGGGCACGGTGTTCCTCTCGCTCGCCGACCGCGACAAGCGCGCGGGCGTGTCCCTCGGGCGGCGCTTCGTCGAGCTCGGGTTCGCGCTCGCGGCGACCGTCGGGACCGCTGCCGCGCTCGAAGCCGAGGGCCTCCCCGTGGCGACGATCGTGGCGAAGGTCGGAGAAGGGCGTGGTGCCGACGCCGTCGACCTCATCTCCTCGGGAAAGGTCGATCTCGTCGTGAACACGCCGCGGGGCCGCGGCCCGCGCGCCGACGGCGACCACATCCGCCGTGCCGCCACGCGGCTCGGCGTGCCGTGCATCACGACCGTCGCTGCGGCGCGCGCGGCCGCGGGAGGGATCGCGGAGCGCGCTCGGAGCACACCGACCGTGCGCCCGCTCCAGGAGTACCACGGTGACGCACAGCTCCGGCTCGGGGTCTGAGGTGGCGACCGCAGTCGACACGACGGTGCGGCTCGGCCCCATCGCGCTGCCGAACCCGATCGTCGCGGCCTCGGGCACGTTCGGACACGGCGACGAGGTGGCGCGCCTCTGCGATCCTGCGCTGCTCGGTGCCGTCACGGCGAAGTCGCAGGCGCCGTACCCGTGGGCGGGGAACGCGCCGCCGCGTCTGCACCCGGCGGTCGCAGGCATGGTGAACGCCGTCGGTCTCCAGGGCCGCGGCGTCGAGGCGTGGCTCGCACACGACCTGCCTGCGCTGCGCGCACGCGGCGCGCGCGTCATCGCGTCGCTCTGGGGGCACACCGTCGACGACTACCGCGACGGCGCCACGCTCCTCGCCGGGGCGCGTGCGGACCTCGTCGCCATCGAGCTGAACCTGTCGTGCCCGAACACGGCGCAGGGCGGCGAGATGTTCGCGAACGCCCCGGCTTCGGCGGCCCAGGTGGTGGCCGCGGTCGCGGCGCTCGACCTCGGCGTGCCGATCCTCGCCAAGCTCGCTCCGGGCGTCGGGCGCCTGGCGGCCATCGCCGGCGCGGCGGCCGAGGCCGGCGCATCGGGCGTGACGGTCGGGAACACCGTCCGGGCGCTCCTCGTCGACGCCGAGGCCCGCCGTCCGGTGCTCGGGAGTGCGGGGGGAGGGCTGTCGGGCCCCGCGATCAAGCCGATCGCCCTGCGGGCGATCCACGACGTCCACGTCTCGCATCCGGGCCTCCCCATTCTCGGGACCGGCGGGATCGCCACGGGCGTGGACGCGGTCGAGGCGCTGCTGGCGGGCGCGAGCGCCGTGGGCGTCGGGACCGCGACGTTCGCGGAGCCGCGCGCGCCCCTGCGCGTGCTGGCCGAGCTGCGGAGCTGGTGCGCACGCCACGGTGTCCGCGCCGTGCGTGAGCTGACGGGGGCGATGCGCGACCCGGACACGGTGGCATCGTGAGCGCGTCCCGCGAGCGCCTCGTGCTGGCCCTCGACGTCGACGATCTCGCCGCTGCGCGCGCCCTCGCGGCGCGCCTCGCACCCTGGTTCGCGACGGTGAAGATCGGCTTCGAGCTGTACGCGGTCGCAGGCCCCGCCGCGTTCGACGCCCTCCACGACGACGGCTTCCGGATCTTCGCCGACCTCAAGCTGCACGACATCCCCACGACCGTCGCACGCGCCGCGCGAGTGCACGGCCGCCGCGGGGTCGAGCTGATGAACTTCCACGCGGCGGGCGGGACCGAGATGCTGCGCGCGGGTGCGGACGCGTACCGCGAAGGCGCGGCGGATGCCGGCGTCCCACCACCGGTCGTGCTCGGGGTCACCGTCCTGACGAGCGAACCCGACACCGGCGCGTTCACCGACCGTCTCGCGAGCTGCGCGGCCGCGACCTGCGACGGCGTGGTGTGCGCCGCTGCCGAGGTCGCCGCGGCGCGAACCCTCGCCTTGCGCACGATGGTCCCCGGCATCCGACGCGCTGGTGAAGCGCCGAACGACCAGGCACGAGTCGCGACACCGGCCGAGGCGATCACGAATGGTGCCGACTGGCTCGTGATCGCGCGCACGGTGACGACCGCCGCCGATCCCGAGGCCGCTGCCGAAGCGGTCGCGGCGGACGTCGACGCGGCGCTGGCGCGCGCGTGATCACGAGCCAGTCGGCACACGTGCAGTCCGCATCGTGCCCGGTGTTCGTTCCCGACGCCATGGCTATGCTGACGCGCCCATGCCGCTGCCACCCGCTCTCACGCCCGACGAGCGCCGGGCGGCGCTCGAGAAGGCAGCGGTCGCACGACGGATCCGCGCCGAGGTCAAGGAGCAGCTCAAGACCTCGAACCTGACGCTCACCGAGCTCTTCGATCGGGCGGACGACGACGAGGTGCTCGGGAAGCTCAAGGTGGTCAGCATGCTCGAGTCGATGCCGAACACCGGGAAGGTGAAGGCACGCCGACTCATGCGCGATCTCGACATCAGCGAGAGCCGGAGACTGCGCGGGCTCGGCCCGAACCAGCGCCGGAGGCTGCTCGAGCACTTCGAACCCGCGCGCTGAGGTGCCCGGCGCCGCGGGCGTGCTCGTCGTGATCGCGGGGCCCTCCGGGACCGGCAAGGGCACCGTCGTGCGGGCGTTGCTCGAACGCGTCCCCGGTCTCTGGTTCTCGGTGTCGGTCACCGACCGCCCGCCGCGACCCGAGGAGATCGACGGCCGCGACTACCGCTTCGTCTCGCACGAGGAGTTCTGCCGGCTGCGCGACGCAGGCGAGCTCCTGGAGTGGTTCGAGGTCTTCGGCGACCTCAAGGGGACACCACGCACGCCGGTCGACGAGCACCTCGACGCCGGCGAGGACGTGGTGATCGAGGCCGACGTGCAGGGGGCGCTCGCGATCCGCGCCGCGCGGCCCGAGGCCTTCCTCGTGTTCCTGCGCCCGCCGTCGCGCGAGGTGCAGCGTGCCCGGCTGCGGGAGCGAGCGGAGGCCGAAGCGCGGCTCTCGGGGACCGCCGTCGACGAGGCCGAGATCGAGCGGAGGCTGCGCGGCGCGGACGCCGAGGAGGCGGCCGCCGCGGGGTTCGACGCGGTCATCGTCAACGACGCCGTCGACCGGGCCGTGGACGAGCTCGCGGTGCTGCTCGAACGACTGCGCCAGCAGGAGACCGGCTGATCGCAGGGCCACTGCTATCCTGAGGCCCCGCCGACCGCCTCCCCCTGGAGCCTGAGCTCGCATGCACGATCGCCGCGCCTCGTTGATGGAACCCCGCATGGAGCACCTGCTCGACCGCGTCGACTCCAAGTTCACGCTCGTGACGCTCGCTGCCCTGCGGGCCCGGGAGATCAACGACTACTACAACCAGCTCGGCGAGGGGCTCGGCAAGATCGTGCCGCCGCAGGTCACCTCGGTGTCCCGCAAGCCGCTCACGATCGCCCTGGAGGAGATCGAGGCCTCCAAGATCGAGGCGCAGCCGCTGCCCGCCGAGCCCGAGGCCGACGCGGCGGACGCCGTCGCCGACGAATCGCCAGGGGACGAGTAGCCCCGTTGGCGTCGACCCGGGCGCCGACCTGATGGACCCCATCTCGCAGCTGCTCCCGATCCGTGGCCGGCGCGTCGTGCTCGGCGTCAGCGGGGGGATCGCCGCCTACAAGGCCGTCGACGTCTGTCGTCGGCTCGTCGACGCCGGGGCTCACGTGGTGCCGGTGCTCACCGACGACTCGCTCCGGTTCGTCGGCGCGCTCACGTTCTCCGCGCTCGCCTCGGAGCGGGCACGCACGACGCTGTTCGAGGATCCTGCCGACCCGATCCCGCACACGCACCTCGGGCAGAGCGCCGATCTGGTCGTCGTCGCGCCGGCGACTGCCAAGCTGATCGGGAAGTACGCGTCCGGCATCTCCGACGACCTGCTCACCGCCACGCTCCTGGCGACACGCGCGCCCGTGCTCGTCGCACCGGCGATGCACACCGAGATGTGGGAGCACCCCGCTGTGCAGGCGAACATCGCCGCACTGCGTGAGCGCGGCGTGCACGTCGTCGGGCCCGCTGCCGGTCACCTCGCGGGCGGCGACACCGGCACGGGTCGGCTCGCCGACCCCGAGGACATCGTGAGCGCGGCCGCCGCGGTGCTCGCCCGTGCGGGGGACCTCGCGGGCCTGCGCATCGTCGTCACGGCAGGCGGCACGCGCGAGCCGCTCGACCCGGTCCGGTTCCTCGGCAACCGGTCGTCGGGGAAGATGGGGCACGCGATCGCGGACGTGGCGTCCCGCCGGGGCGCTGCTGTGACGCTCGTGACCACGGTGCGGCGGGGGAGCGACCCGAGCGTCGCGGTCGTCGACGTCGACACCGCCGAGGAGATGCACGACGCGGTTCTCGCGCGGTACGCCGACGCGGATGTCGTCGTGATGGCGGCGGCGGTGGCGGACTTCCGTCCGAAGGTCGTCGCGAGCGAGAAGCTCAAGAAGCGCGACGGCGTCCCCGAGGTCGTGCTCGAGCCGACGGTCGACATCCTCGCCGCGCTCGGCGAGCACAAGACGCACCAGCTCCTGGTGGGCTTCGCAGCCGAGACGGAGCAGGTCGAGGAGCACGCGGCGGAGAAGCTCCGCGCCAAGCGCGTCGACATGATCGTGGCCAACGACGTGTCGGCTCCCGACGCCGGGTTCGAGGTCGACACGAACCGCGTCGTGCTGCTGGACTCCATCGGGACGGTCGAGCGTCCACCGCTCGGGACGAAGATCGCGCTCGCCGACGTCATCCTCGATCGGATCCGCGACGCACTGGAATGGAGAGCGACGGGGTGACCACGCGCTTCACGTTCACATCGGAGTCGGTGACCGAGGGTCACCCCGACAAGATGTGTGATCAGATCAGCGACGCCGTGCTCGATGCGATCTTCGAGCAGGACCCCGAGTCGCGCGTCGCTTGTGAGTCGATGGCGACGACCGGTGTCGTCATCGTCGCCGGTGAGATCAGCACGAACGCCCATGTCGACTATCCCCGTGTCGTGCGCGACACGGTGTGCGGCATCGGATACGACTCTGCGGCCTTCGGCTTCGACGGGAAGACGTGCAGCGTCATCACGTCGATCGACCGGCAGTCCCCGGACATCGCTCAGGGTGTCGACAAGGCGGCGGAGCAGCGCGCCGGCACGGGCGACCTCTACGACGAGATCGGCGCCGGCGACCAAGGGATGATGTTCGGCTACGCGTGCACGGAGACCGCAGACCTGATGCCGCTGCCGATCTGGCTCGCGCACCGGCTCGCAGCGCGGCTGGCCGAGGTGCGCAAGACCCGGACGCTCGACTACCTCCGCCCCGACGGAAAGACCCAGGTCACGATCGAGTACGAGGACGGTGTGCCGAAGCGGCTCGCGACGGTGCTCATCTCGACGCAGACGGCTCCGGGCATCGACGTGCTCGGGCAGCTCCGGCCCGAGCTCATGGAGCACGTCGTCCAGCCGCTCGTCCCGGCGGAGTTCGCCGACGACGACTTCGAGCTGCTCTGCAACCCGACCGGGACCTTCGAGCTCGGTGGCCCCCACGCCGACTGCGGCCTCACGGGACGGAAGATCATCGTCGACACCTACGGGGGCATGGCGCGGCACGGCGGCGGCGCGTTCTCCGGGAAGGACCCGACGAAGGTCGACCGGTCGGCTGCGTACGCCGTGCGGCACGTCGCCAAGAACGTCGTGGCGGCCGGGATCGCGAGTCGGTGCGAGGTGCAGGTCGCGTACGCGATCGGCGTCGCGCGGCCCGTGTCGGTGATGGTCGAGACCTTCGGCACATCGGAGATCGATCCCGCCAAGCTGCCGGCGCTGCTCCAGGACGTCTTCGATCTGCGCCCGGCGGCGATCATCGAGCGGCTCCAGCTGCGCCGCCCGATCTTCCAGCGGACCGCCGCGTACGGGCACTTCGGCCGCCCCGAGCCGACGTTCACGTGGGAGCACACCGATCACGCGGAGGAGCTCCGGAAGGCCGCGGAGGCGCTCGCCTGACCGAGGGCACGGCCGGAGACGCGCGCGTCGACCGGGTCGTTCCCGACATCCCGGCGATCGACCGTGCACTCGACTACACGGTCCCGTCGCACCTCGAGGCGGCCGTCGAGCTCGGCACCATCGTGCGTGTCCCGCTGCACGGGCGCCGGGTGCGGGGCTGGGTGGTCGCGGTCGCGGCGCGACCGGTTGCACCGCCGACGAGCCTGCGCCCGCTGATGGCCGCGGTGTCGGCGGGCCCGAGCCCCGAGCTCGTCGACCTCACGGCGTACGCAGCATGGCGCTGGGCCGGTCCGCGCACCGCGTTCCTCCGGAGCGCGTCCCCCCCGAACGTCGTCGAGCCTGGGCCCTCGCCGGAGCCCGACATCGCCGTGTTCCCGCCCGCCACCATGGCGCTCGACCTCCCGGACGCGCCGGTGCGCCTCGTCGTCTGGCCACCGGCCGCGCGCCGCACCGAGCTGATCGCGGGCTTGATGGAGCTCGACGGCTCCACGATCGTCGTCGCGCCGGATCCGACCGAGTCGGACGAGCTGGCCGGCGCCCTGCGCGCGGTCGGCCGC
>DATBSK010000135.1:0-6097 GCA_036559825.1 Acidimicrobiia bacterium
AGCTTGCGCATGACGACGAGCCCGCCGGCTACGGCAGCGAGCACGTAGGCGAGTCCGAACAGCACCCACTTCACGTCCGACCACGACGCGTCGAAGTCGAACGCGGGGTTGTACACGCGCGGGAGGTACGCGCCGAACCAGCAGAGAGACGCCAGGATCCCGACGACGACAGCCGCGAGACCGATCCGGCGCGTGAGATGGTCGATGTGGGTGACGATTCCCACCGTGATGAGCAACGCGCCGACCGCTCGGAGGATGAAGTCGAAACGCGTGCGCGGGTGACCACCGATGTCGTTGAACTCGCTGATCGCGACGAGGACGAGGCCGCCGGCCGCGCTCAGCAACGACACGAACGACGCGTGCACCGTGACCTCCGGCGCGGGCCCGCCCCGGTTGCTCGTGTAGTGGTCGAGCGCCGCCTTCATCTGCATCTCCTTGTGGACGGCGACCATCAAGATCCCGAGACCCACGAGCAGGTGACCGGCTCCGTACGAGGCGTACTCGTATCTGAACCACCCGATCCCCTCGGCCTCGAACAGGGCCGGGATCCTCGAGACGCCGTACACGATCGGACCGATGATCAGCAGCGCGACGGCGATGCGGCCGATCCGGTACGACAGGTGCTCGACGTGCAGGATGATCGCCAGGGCGATCAGCAACGGGCCGACGACCTCGAGCGCCTCGGCGACCTGGACGTTCTCGAGGTTCCCCGCTCGCACGAAGCTGCCGAGACCCCACAGCGCGAACCCGAGGACCCCGCACGTCAGCGATGCGAAGGAGACGTGGATCGGCTCCGCTGCCTCAGCAGCCGGCGCCTTCAAGGTCGCGGCGGTGGTCATCGATGTCCTCCCATGATGGCGTGGCTCTCGGCTCGCTGCCGCCGACGGCTCGGTGCGCGCCTGCGACGACCGGCGCCCGCCCCGGCGCCGCTCGGGCGAGACTCTACGAAAAATGCGGTGGTGGCTGCCGAGATCCTCAGATCCGCCGCATACGCTCGCCAGCCGTGGCCGGCCTCGATCCGCTGCGCGCGTTCCGCCTCGACGGACGCGTCGCGATCGTCACGGGCGCGAGCTCCGGCCTCGGCGAGCGCTTCGCACGGGTGCTGGACGCCGCCGGTGCGCGTGTCGTCGTCGCGGCACGTCGGGTCGACCGTCTGGAGGCCCTTGCAGCGGAGCTGAGCGACGCGCACGCCGTGAGCTGCGATCTCTCGACAGCGAGGGCGGCCACGGACCTCGTCGAGGCGACGCTCGACCGCTTCGGCGCCGTCGACGTCGTCGTCAACAACGCCGCGATCGACCACGTCGAGCCGGCGCTGGAGGAGCCTCTCGACGACTTCCGGCGCCAGCTCGAGGTCAACCTCGTCGCGCCGTTCGAGCTCGCGCGCGGTGCCGCGCGGTGCATGGTGGAGCAGGGCCGCGCCGGCTCGATCGTGAACGTCGCGTCCATCTGGGGCGTGGTCGGCGTGGGTCAGATCCCAGATGCCGGCTACGCGGCGTCGAAGGGTGGGCTCGTCAACCTCACCCGTGAGCTCGCCGCGCAGTGGGCCCGCAAGGGCGTCCGTGTCAACACGCTCGCACCGGGATGGTTCCGGAGCGAGATGACCGAGGAGCGCATGTTCCAGGACGAGCGTGCCGTGCGGTGGATGCGCCAGCGCACGCCGATGGGGCGCGGTGGCGAACCCCACGAGCTCGACGGCGCGCTCCTCTACCTCGCGTCCGATGCCAGCAGCTTCGTCACCGGCACGGTGCTCGCGGTCGATGGTGGTTGGACCTCGATCTGATGCGCGCTCGCACCACAGCCGTGGCCGGCGCGCTGTTCCTCGTCGCAGTGGCGAACGCGGGATGTTCCGTGTCGACCACCTCGGACACGACGCAGACCTCCGACGAGCGCCCGTCCGACCTGTTGCACGATCGCAGGGCCGCGACACGCGCCCTCGCCGCGGTCGAGCGGAGGGTCGGGACGACGCCCGCACGGGCGACCGAGGTGCTCGCCTACCCGGAGTACCTCGACATCAAGGTCCAGGATCCTGCCGTCCCGGAGCACATCGACGAGTACGAGTGGCGCGGCGGCAGCGTGTCCGGTCCGGAGCCCGTGCACCTCAGCGGCCCCCAGGAAGAGGTCGAGGCCTCGTTGTTCCCGACGTCAGCGGTGCGGTGGCGCGACGTGCCCGACATCGTCCGTGAGGTCGAGGCGCGCGCCCACCACGCGCGCCCGACACGGATCGAGGGGGCGATCGGGTCGTACCTGATCGTCCGACGCTCGACCAACCCCGACGACGACGGTCGCGTCGAGATCGACCTGTACCTCGAGGGGCCACGGCGCAGTGGCTACGCCGAGCTCACCGCGAACGGCGACCTCGTCACCTTGCACGTGAGCTGAGGCTGCGAGACTGGCCGGGA
Organism: Acidimicrobiia bacterium; assembly: GCA_036559825.1. GTDB lineage: Bacteria > Actinomycetota > Acidimicrobiia > IMCC26256 > PALSA-555 > DATBSK01. The sequence goes on from DATBSK010000135.1 coordinate 2,400, forward strand.
GCGAGCGTGGCGGAACGGCAGACGCGCCGGGTTTAGGTCCCGGTGCCCCCCGGGGCATGAGGGTTCGACTCCCTCCGCTCGCACCCTCCCGCGGGTGCTAGCGGCGCCGCTTCTTCTTCTTGCGCCCGAACCGACGCTTCGACTGACTCTGCTCGAGCTCGGCGACGATCTCCGGTGCAGCCGAGTTCACGATGTCCTCGGCATCGTCGAGGAGCGCGGCCACGTCGTCGCCTGCCGGCTCCGGCTCGGGTGGCTCGAGCCCCTGCTGCAGGCTCCCCAGCTGCCAGCCGGCATCGATGCGGCGGAGCTCGAAGCCGGCGCAGTCGTCGGGGCACCGCCACGGCGCCTCCGGCGCGAGGTCGAGTCGGCACTTGCGCACGACCTCGCCCGAGCCGTAGGTGCGGCTCTCGTAGTGGCGGCAGTCCGTTCGCATCGGCACCTCTGCATTGTGGCAAACGCCGGCGCGCCTTCGAGGCGCGGCGTTACCTCGCCCTCGTGCGACCCCGACCCGACCTGGACGACAATCGGTACTGTTCCGACGAGGCTGGGACGCACACCGATGACGCACGACCCTGCTCCGCCCCCATCCGCGAGACGTCACGCCGTCCCCGCGCGGCAGGTCGAGCAGCACGAGGCCGAGGAGCGCTTTCGCGCGCTCGTCGCCCACTCACCCGACATCATCACGGTGCTCGAGCCCGACGGGTCGTGGCGCTCGTCGAGCGCGGCGGGGACGCGCCTGCTCGGGTACGAGGAAGGCTTCGACCCGGAAGGCGGCATCTTCGGCCTGCTGCACCCGGACGATGTCGAGCCCGCGATGCAGGCGTTCCAGCAGGTGCTCGACGGTACCCATACCGGAGAGCCGCTCGTGTTCCGCGTGCGGACCGCCGACGGCAACCGCTGGGTCCACCTCGAGACCGTTGCGAGAAACCTCGTCGAGGACCCCGCGGTCCGCGGGATCGTCCTCAACTCCCGCGACGTCACCGATCGGGTCCGCGCGGAGCAGCGCTTCGCGGCACTCGTCGAGCACGCGACCGACGTGATCACGCTCGTCGTCCTCGACGACGACGCTCCGCGCGTCGAGTGGGCGAGCCCGTCGATCGAGGCGGTGCTCGGCTACGCGCCCGACGAGCTCGTCGGCACCGACCCGCTGCAGCTGATCCACCCCGACGACGTCGCCGAGATGTTCGAGGCCTCGGCGCGCGCCGTCGAGTCGGGCGAGCCGGCGCTGGTGGAGTACCGCGCTGTCGCCAAGGACGGATCGATTCGCTTCTTCGAAGCCGTGACCTCGGACCTGTCGGACGAGTCGAGCGTCGGCGGGTTCGTGACCAACGCCCGCGACATCACCGACCGCCGCCATGCCGAGCAGGAGGCGCGGCAGCTCACCGAGGTGCTCGAGCAGTCGAACGAGATCGTCGTGCTGTCCGAGACATCGGGCGCTGTCGTGTACGCGAACCAACGCGCTCGCGAGTTCCTCGGGCTGGGCGCGCACCACAACGTCGCCGAGCTGACCAGCATCGAGTCACGCGAGCAGCTCCGCGACGTGATCATGCCGCTCGTGCGCCGCCACGGTCTCTGGCACGGCGAGCTCACGCTCCGCACGACGTCGGGCAACGAGGTCCCGGTGATCGCCACCGTCCAGGCGCACCGGGAGCAAGGCGAGATCGTGCTGATCTCGACGATCGCACACGACATCACCGAGCTCAAGGCGGCGCAGCACCGGTTGGAGTACGAGGCGACCCACGACACGCTCACCGGCCTCCCGAACCGGGCCATGCTGCAGGAGGTCGGTGAGCAGGCCATGGGTCGCGCCTCGCGCTACGGCACGACGACCGCGCTGCTCTTCCTCGACCTCGACCTCTTCAAGGAGGTCAACGACACGCTCGGGCACGACGCCGGCGACCGCGTGCTCGTGGAGCTCGCCCGGCGACTCCGCGTCGGCATCCGGACCGGAGATCTCGTGGCGCGCCTCGGCGGCGACGAGTTCTGCGTGCTCTGCGAACGGGTCGAGAGCCGCGACGAGATGCGCGAGCTCGGACAGCGCCTGTGCGACGTCGTGTCCATCCCGATGGTCGTCCACGGGCGCGAAGTGCAGGTCGGCACGAGCGTCGGCGTCGCCCTCGCCGAGGGCGGATCGGAGACGATCGGCACACTGATCCGCAACGCCGACGTCGCGCTCTACCGCGCCAAGCGCGAGGGGCGCTTCCGCATCGTGCTGTTCGACGCGGGCATGGTCGACGCGCCGTCGGAGCGCACCGAGCCCACAGGCTGAGGCTCCCCGCTGATCCTCACTCGATCCAGCCGCCCGCCTGCGCGAGCAGGTGCCGGCTCACGGCGAGGCAGCGGTCGAGGAGCTCGCACGACACGGCGTCGCCGTCCCGGATGCGCAGCAACGACACGTGCTGGTGCGCGACGACGCGCAGGCTCCGCTCGGGCGCGTCGGTGGCGGCGGGGATCGAGTCGATCGCCGAGATCTCGAGCGGCAGGTCGGGCCCGCCGATGCCGGCGAGCTCGGTGGCCACGACGAGGAGATCCGGTCCCTGCGGCATCGGCGGCAGCCCCCACGTGAAGTTGAGCGGGAAGGTGTACTCGTCGGGCGGATCCTCACCCTCGGGCTGGAGCATCACGACGTCCTCGAACCCGAGGAGCACCCGGGGGTCGACCTCGAGCGACAGGTACAGGTCGACCGGTCCCTCGCAACCTTCCTCGGGGTGGACGTCCACCTCCCATGTCTGGCGCAGCGAGTAGCTCTCGACGAAGTGGCGCTCGTCGTGGACGTGGAAGCCGTGCTCGACGGCGTGGTCCTTCAGATCGGCCACGAAGCCCGGGACGTCGATGACGGCCATCGCTCAGCAGTCCCCGGTCGCGGCGAACACCTGGAGTCCGTCGGCGAGCGTGCGGAACGCGCGTCCTCGGTGCGACAGCGCGTGCTTCTCGGCACCCATCTCGGCGAAGGTGCGCCCGTCGCCGTCCACGGGGACGAACAGCGGGTCGTACCCGAAGCCGCCGGATCCCCGTGGTGCTTCGGCGATCGAGCCCTCGACGGTCCCGATCGCCGCGACCTCGCGACCGTCGGGCCAGCGCGCGATCGCGACCGTTGTGAAGCGTGCCGTCCGCCGCGCCGGCTCGACCCCCGCGAGCAACTCGAGCAGGAGCGCGCAGTTGTCGGCGTAGGTCGCGTCCTCACCCGCGAAGCGCGCCGAGCGCACGCCCGGCGCGCCGCCGAGCGCGTCGACCTCGAGCCCGGTGTCATCGGCGATCGCTGGATACCCGGTCGCGGCGCAGAGCGTCGCAGCCTTGAGCCGCGCGTTCTCCTCGAGCGTCGCGCCGCCCTCCTCGATCTCGGGGATCGACGGGTCGCGCGCCTCGAGGCGCAGCGGAGGGCCGCAGGCCGTGAGCACCTCCCGGATCTCGGCGGCCTTGTCCGCGTTCGCGGTCGCGAGCACGAAGGTCGTCACGGCACCCGGAGCGGCGGAGGCTCGGCGAGCAGCTCGCGTTGGAGGGCGAACAGCTCCGCGATCCCCAGCTGGGCGAGGTCGAGCAGGTCTCCCAGCTCGCCGCGCGTGAACGGGAGACCTTCGGCCGTCCCCTGTACCTCGATGAAGCGCCCGGCGCCGGTCATGACGACGTTCATGTCGACCGCGGCGTTCGCATCCTCGGAGTAGTCGAGATCGAGGCACGGCACCGAGTCGACGACACCG
>DATBSK010000136.1:0-5109 GCA_036559825.1 Acidimicrobiia bacterium
GTGCCGCCGACGTCGATCCCGACCCGGTACCCCGCCGACCCCATTGATGCGTCCCTCACCGTCATGGGGAGGGTTCAGGGACGCATCTTGGCGCGCAGGCGCTCCGTGGCCGCGTCGTCGACGGCGAGGGTGAGGTCGTCGAGCGAGCCGCTGAGGACGACGCCGTAGTCGCGCGCGCCTTCGACGCTCACGTACTCGTCGAGCACGTCGTCGAGCACGGCCTGCGGGTCGCGCTCGAGCGGATCGCCCCAGCCACCGCCACCGCCGTAGTCGTACATGACGCGCTGACCGGCGCTGACCGGAACCCAGTCGGCCGTGTGCTGCACGCGGTACGGATCGTCGGAGCCGTAGCGGATGATCAGCTCGTTGGGCGCACCCGCCTTGCCGCCACAGATCCCCGGCATCGGGTACTTCATCCCGACGACGTACGTGTAGACCTTGGCGTCGACGAGCACCTCTTTCTCGTAGTGGCTGCCGCAGAGGCCACGCCACTGTCCGGCACCACCCGAGTCGGTGCGGTAGTCGCGCGACCACTGGATGTGCGGGAAGAGGCTCTCGTTGATCTCCGCGGTGGCCTTCCAGAGGTTCCCGAAGCTCGCGGCCTGCGCGCCCCAGGCGTCCATGCCCTTGGCCGCGTTGCACCAGCCGGCGTACACCTCTGCCGAGTGGTCGGTGAACGTCGCGCCGGTGCGCGGGTCGACACCGACGATGATCGTGGGGATCCCGGTCTTGTAGGTCTGCGGCACGGCCTTGTCGGGCAGCACGTCCTGCATCGCGACCGCGATCACCTCGCCGACGTCCGCGCCCGGGTGGTGCGTCCCCGCGCTCACCGGGCGGCCCGGATGCGGGTTGAGGACGCATCCCTGGGGCACCACCAGCTTGATCTGGTCGAAGAACCCTTCGTTCTTGGGGATCTCCGGGTCCATCATCGCGGCGATCTGGCCGACCGTGTAGCCCCGCGTGTTCCCGAACGTCGACCACGCCTGGAGCTCCTGGCGCGTGTCGCTGCCCGTGTAGTCGATCGTCAGGGTCTCGCCGTCGACGGTGATCTTCACGTGCAGGTGCACGTCCGGGTTGCCGAGCGGGTCGTGGTCGACGTAGGCGTCGGCCTCGTACACGCCGTCGGGCCACGCGGAGACCTCTTCCCGGAAGCGCCGGGCGGCGTAGTCGATCATGGCGTCGACACTCTCCTCGACCACCGTCGCGCCGTAGCGGTCGATCACGTCGCTCAACCGCTGCGCTGCGAGCTGCGCTGCGCCGATCTGCGCCCGCAGGTCGCCGATGTAGCCGGGGATGCGGTTGTTGGCCTGGAGCGCGTACAGCACGTCACGACGCTCCTCGCCACGGTCGATCACCTTGACGACCGGCCACCGCACGCCCTCGCCCCAGATGTCGTTCGCGGTCACGTTGTAGCCACCGGGCACTGCGCCACCGGTGTCGCCGTGGTGGCACTGGATGCTCGCGATCAGCACCATGCGACGCTCACCGTCGATGTCGGCGAAGACGGGCGCGAACACGTTGTAGTCCGGGAGGTGGCCGCCCCCGTGGTACGGGTCGTTGGCGGCGAACACGTCGCCCTCGTGGAACTCGTCGGCGCCGAGGTACTCGAGCGCGAACCGCACGGGGAGCGTCGACGTGAGCATGAACTGCGGGATCCCGACGGAGAGCGCGGCGAGCCGACCGCGGGCGTCGAGGATCGTGGCGTTCCGCTCGTTCGACTGGTTGAGGATCGGGGTCGTGGCGGTGCGCGACACGTACTCCGCCATCTCGAAGCAGATCGTCTCCATGGCGCCCCGCACGACCTCGGCCGTCACCGGGTCGACGGTGGGCGCGTGGCTGTTGCGCCCGCGGCTCTGGGCCAGCTCGACGAGATCGACGTAGGTCATGGTGTCCCTCTCCTCGTCGGCTCCATCGGTGTTGCCCGGCGTCGAAATCTGACGCTCGTGTCACCACGATATCGTCCGGACGCCGCGTGGGCGGCGGACGTGCTTCGGAGCCAGGGAGGGCGCATCATGGGCAGCGGACGGGGCATCGTGATCGGGCTCGTCGTCGCGGCGCTGGTCGTGGGTGCGACGCCGGTCGTCGCGTCGGCGCAGCCGGTCGGTCAACCGGAGCCGATCGAGCAGTCGTTCCTCGCGGTCGTCGACGCCGGGAACGGGCGTTACGACCCGGGCGCGGGGAAGCTGACCCTGGGCACGGTGCACGACCGCGCGGTGTGGTTCACCGACCGCCCCGGGCGTGCTGCGGGCCAGTACTCGATCGCGGAGATGATCAGCTTCTTCTTCCCGGACGGATCGGCACCGCCCAACGCAGCGCTCGAGCTCGCCGCCAAGGACAAGCGGGGCCACGTGACGATCGTCGAGGTCGCCAATCCCGCGTACGACCTGAAGAAGGACCGCCTCACCTTCGACGCGCAGGTCATCCCCGACCCTGCGTCGGCGCTCCACAGGACCGACAGCGCGCTGGTCCGGTTCGTGAAGCGCCACAAGGGCAAGATCCCGAGGTCGTTCGGCGCGAGCACGCTCTTCGTCGACAGCGCCAACACAGACGGTGGGGCGAGCACGCAGCCCGATGGTGACGTGGAGCTGGACGGCTACGAGGGTTCCGTGACCTTCACCGGACAGCTCACCCAGAACAACCTCGCGACCGACATCAACGTCGATTGCACGACGATCAAGATCCCGAACGTCGCCGGCAACTACCAGTTCGTCGCGCGCGACTCCGGCGACGATGCAGTGGTCACCGACTCGCCGAGGATCGACTCGCAGATCGACCCGAATGCTCAGATCAGCTGGAACCCCACTGCGAGCGTCGAATGGAACCACATCGGCTCGCGGCTCGCGACCGCGATCCACGTCAAGGTCATCATCTGGGACAAGACCGACCTCACCGCGAACTACAAGGTCACGGTCTGGTGCGCCGAGCAGGAGGACGATGCGTGGGTGATCTTCGGGTGATGGACCGCCTTCGCCGGGGTCAGCCAGGCTCGCTCGGATCGGCCACCAGCGACCGGTAGGTCTTCGGCCGATGACGGTCCCGCGCACGGTCGACGAGCATCTCGCGATCCTCGAATCGGGCCTCGCGCCGCGTGCCGAGCAGCCCGCGCGCGTCGTGGTCGTCGGGGCGGGGATGGCGGGGCTCGTCGCCGCGTCCGAGCTCGCGCGGGCGGGCCACGACCCGATCGTCCTCGAGGCGCAGCAGCGCGTCGGCGGGCGGATCCTCACGCTCCGGGAGCCGTTCGCAGACGGCCTCTGGGCCGAAGCCGGCGCGATGCGACTGCCGCGGTCCCACCGCCTCACGATGGCGCTCGTCGAGCGGTTCCGCCTGCCGGTGCAGCCGTTCACGATGGACAACGACGCGACCTACTGCTTCTTCGGCGGCGACCGCTGTCGCCGCGCCGAGCTGCACGGCGACCCCGGGCGCCTCGGCTTCGACGTCACCGAGCGTGAGCGGGTCCCTCCCGGGCAGCTCTGGGCCGCCGAGCTCGAGCCGTTCCAGACGCGACTGCGCGACGAGGGTGAGGGCGCGTGGACCGCGATCGCCGCCGACTACGACCAGTACGCCGTTCGCGAGTTCCTCGAGCTGCGCGAGTGGTCGGAAGGTGCGATCGAGATGTTCGGGCTCCTGTTCAACCAGGAGGCGCTCATGAACTCGTCGTTCCTCGAGCTCCTCAGGGAGGAGGTCGGCAACTACTACACCGACCTCATGTACCTCGACGGCGGCACGGATCTCCTGCCGCGGGCCTTCCTGCCCGAGGTGGGCCCGCGCATCCGCTTCGGGGCGAAGATGGTCGCGCTCGAGCAGTCGGTCGATGACGTGACCGTCCACTACCGGACCGGCGCCGGGCGCTTCTCGGTGAGCGGCGACTACGTGATCATCACGGTCCCGTTCCCCGTGCTCCGCCACGTGGAGGTGCTGACGCCGTTCTCGCGCGCGAAGCAGCGCGCGATCCGCCAGCTGCACTACGACGCGTCGGCGAAGGTCTTCCTGCAGTTCCGGCGACGGTTCTGGGAGGAGGACGACGAGATCTTCGGCGGGGGCAGCGTGACCGACCTCGCGGTCAGGAACGTCTACTACCCCGATCACGGGCGCGACAGCGGGCGCGGGGTCGTGCTCGCGAGCTACACGTGGGGCGAGGACGCGCAGCGCTGGGGCTCGCTCTCGTACGACGACCGGCTGGTGCAGGCGCTCGAGGACGTCGCACGGATCCACCCCCAGGCGATCGAGGAGTACGAGGTCGGCGCGTCGAAGATGTGGCACGACGACGAGTTCGCGGGCGGCGCGTTCGCGCTGTTCGACCCGGGCCAGCAGACGCTGCTCTACGACGCGATCTGCGCGCCCGAGGGTCGGGTCCACTTCGCGGGCGAGCACGCGTCGCTCGCCCACGCCTGGATCCAGGGGGCGATCGAGTCGGGGCTGCGCGCCGCGGCCGAGGTGCACGATCGATCACGGCGTGGTGTCGGAACGCGATGACGGACGAGGGCCCGATCCGCGGCATCGCCGCGTGGGCGAAGCACGAGCCGGATCGCCCGGCGTTCCTCTCCGGTGATCGCGTCGTGACCTACGCCGCGTTCGACGAACGCTCGACGCGCGCCGCGGACGTGCTCGCCGACCGTGGCGTGGGAGCCGGCGATCGCGTGGCGATCATGCTCCCGAACAGCGTCGAGTACTTCGAGGCGTGGGCCGCGGCGACGAAGCTGGAGGCGTCGATCGTGCCCGTGAACTGGCACCTCAAGGCGGACGAGCTCGACTATCTCCTCGCGGACTCGGGCGCCCGCGCGCTCGTCGCGCACGCGGACTTCGCGGACCACGTCGCGAAGGCGACGACGGCGAACCCGGACTGCGCGGTCCTCGTCGTCGGAGACGGGTACGACGAGCTGCTCGCGGCGGCGACACCGGCCGCGCAGCGGGTCGAGGTGACCTCGCTCGGCGCGCCCGTGTTCTACACGTCGGGGACCACCGGCCGGCCGAAGGGCGTCGTCCACACGACCACGGTCGCGCCATCGGCGACCGGACACATGATGGAGAGCCAGGTCGCCCTGTGGGGCTGGACCTCGGACGACGTCTACATCCTCTCCGGACCCGCGTACCACGCCGGCCCGGGCGGCT
>DATBSK010000137.1:0-9797 GCA_036559825.1 Acidimicrobiia bacterium
GCGCAGCGCGGCGATCCCCCCGATCCCGAAGAGGAGCCCGAGCGCGAGCCCGGTGCCGAGGCGCCCGCCTGCCGCGATCGCGGCCGCGGGGACGACGCTCACGACGACGACCACCAGCAGTGCCGCCCAGAGCTGTCGCGGCAGGGGCGTCAGGGGGCTGCCGAACGCCACGCCGCGCGGGCCTTCGAACGGGTTCATGCCGTACCCGACCGCGGCACCGAAGCCGGTCAACAGCGCGAGCGCACCGAGGAAGCGCGCGCCGCCGCGCATCGCCCACGCGCGGGGACGGAGCGTGACGAGCGCGCCGATGATCGCGGAGACCAGCGCGAGCACGAAGCCCGCGCTGACGAGCGCGAAGCCGGTACCGGCCTTCGTGCCCGGAGTCTCGCTCAGTCGGACCGCGTCGACCACACGCGGCTGCGCGCCGACCGCGACGACGACCAGGAGCATGGCCGCTCCGACGGGCGCCGACCGCCCGCCGAGCAGCAACGCGCCTCCCACGAGCATCGCGATCGCGAACACGACGGTCTGCGCGAGCGGACCCGTCTGGTCGACGAGCGCGAGCGCGGGCTTGTCCCAGTAGTCGGGGAAGAGCGCGCCCACCGTCAGCGCGGCGGCGACGAACGCCAGGGTCGCCGCGACGATCAGGGCGGCGGAGTGCCGCGCCCCGACCGCAGGGACGTTCGGCAGGGTCGTGGCATCACTCATGGCTCATTGCTCCCCCCTCGGATCCTGGCGCCTCCGATTGCAGCACCTCGAGCCAGCTCGCGCCTCCGATACCTGCCTCGTCGTGCATGCGTGCCAATACCCGCAGGAGCACGGGTCCATTCGCCGTCGCTTCGACACCCAGTGGGATCGGCACCGTGACGAGCGGCTCGAACGGTGTCGACGGCAGACGCGTCGGCCACGCCGTGGCGGGCGCGGTCGTGTTCCGCAGCACCCCCGGTGCCTCGAGCTCGATCCGCGCGTCGCGGATCAGCAGCTCGCCGTGCACGGTCCCGGTTGCGCCCGATCCGTCGGTCTCCCACTCGAGGTCGACCCCCATCGGGAGCCGCTCACCGATCTCGCCCCGCAGCGCGTCCTCGGGATCGTCGAGCCGAACGGCGAACGCCTCGACGCCGTAGGTCCAGTGCTCGTCCGGCGTCTCGCACACCAGCTCCATCCACAGACCTTCCGATCGGACGTCGAGGATCTCGGTGCGCCGCGGTGGCGCGACATCGGGATCGCGGACGACGACGAGACCGATCGACGGCCCGACCAGGTACGCCCAGCACCAGCACCGGTTGGCGAACCGCAGGAGGCGGAGGAAGCCGGCGGTGCCGTCGTCGCGTGCGAAGTCGACGCCCCAGGTCGCATCCGGCTGTGGCGCGGGCACGCGCATACACTCGCACGCGCATGGATCCGGGGCGGGCGCACGAGCGGGGTGTTGACGGCGTGCGGGTGCACACGGTCGAGTGGGACGCGTCGCGCGCCGGGACCCACAGTGGCCGGCGCGTGCTCCTCGTGCACGGTCTCGGCGCCAACACCATCTCGTGGACGCCGGTCGCGCGGCTCCTCAGCGATGGTCTCGATGCCCGCGTGACCGCCATCGACCTCGTCGGGTTCGGGCGGACGCGCGCGCTCGACCGCGCGGCAACCATCACGAACAACCGCGCGCTCGTGGAAGCGCTGCTCGACGACACCGGTTCAGCCGTCGTGATCGGCAACTCGATGGGCGCGGTCATCGGTGCCGGTGTCGCGGCACGGCGGCCGGAGCTCGTCGATGCCCTCGTGCTCGTCGATCCCGCGCTCCCGTGGGGTCGCCTCGGCCCCGCAGGCTGGTTGCGGCTCGCACGGCTGGCACCCCTCATGATGCCGTCGCTCGGCCGGCGAGCCGTGGCCACGCGCGCACGGCTCATCGGCCCCGAGCGGCTCGTCGACATGACGCTCGAGATGTGCGTCACCGATCGATCGCGCGTCGACCCGATAGTGCGGCGGCGCCTCGTCCACCTCGCCGCCGAGCGCTACGCGTATCCCGAGGCCGCCGGTGCGTACGCGGACGCGGCTCGGTCGCTGCTGCGCGAGCTCGCAGGCGGTGACGCCGACCGCGATCTCGGCCGCGCCAGCGAGCTCGTCCCGACGCTGCTCGTGCACGGCGAGCACGACCGCCTCGTGTGCGCGGACCTCGCGCACGAGGCGGCGCACCGTCACCCGGGGCTCGACCTCAAGGTGCTCCCGGGCGTCGGGCACGCGCCGCAGCTCGAGGTTCCGGGCCGTCTCGTCGAAGTGGTCACGGCGTGGCTGGATGCGAGGATGGGGTCATGGCAGGCGGAGCGCCCGGGTCGGCGGGACCGGGCAACGGTTCCGGCCTCCTCGGGGAGCCCGTCCGGGAGTTCGTCGACGAGCTGACGACGATCCTGGGGCGCTTCAGCGCCCAAGCGGGCAGACCGGTCGACACCGCGGCGCACCAGCGCGATGCCGCGCTGGAGGCCCAGGCCGTCGCCGCGGGTGTGATCGCCGCGGATGGTCACCCGAGCGACGCGGAGCTGCGCGCCTTCTCGGAGGCGCTCGCACCGTGGTTCGAGTCGCTCCGCGGCGCGACGCCGTCGTCGCTGCGCGACAGCGCCGCGATCCGCCAGCACCGCGCGTTCCCGATCACGCCGTCGCCGCTCTTCGAGACGATCGTGAGCGCGGACGAGCGCGACCGCACGACGCACTGCTGGTACTACTACGAAGCGGCGCTGCGGGTCGCGCACGCGGTCTGCGCGATCGACACGACGCCGACCCGCGAAGAGCTGCTCGCGGTCGACACCCTCCGGGCGATGATGCTGCGGCGCATCAACGCCGCGGGGATCGAGCGACCGGCCGACCTCGGCGAGCGCGTGCCCAGACGGCGCGGTGCACCGGAGCGGCCCGCCGACACGCTCGAGTCGCTGCTCGCGGAGCTCGAAGCACTCATCGGCCTCGAGGCCGTGAAGACCGAGGTCCGGCTGCTCACGAACCTCGTGCGCGTCGAGAACATCCGGCGGGAGCGGAAGCTCCCGGTCGTCGAGCGCAGCCTCCATCTCGTCTTCGTCGGGAACCCGGGCACCGGCAAGACGACGGTCGCGCGGCTGCTGGCGCGCTTCTACACGGTGCTGAAGGTCGTGTCGAAGGGGCATCTCGTCGAGACGGACCGCTCGGGGCTCGTCGCCGGGTACGTCGGCCAGACCGCGACCAAGGTGAACAAGGCGTGTGACGAGGCGAAGGGCGGCATCCTCTTCATCGACGAGGCCTACGCGCTCGTGACGGACAGCGACCAGGACTTCGGGGCCGAAGCCGTGGCGACACTCCTGAAGCGGATGGAGGACGACCGCGACGACCTGATCGTGATCGTCGCGGGCTATCCCGCGCCCATGCGCAAGTTCCTCGACTCGAACCCGGGGCTCCGGTCGCGCTTCTCCAAGACCATCGACTTCCCGGACTACACCGACGACGAGCTCATGGCGATCTTCGAGTCGATCGGTAAGGAGCACCACTATGCACTCGCCGAATCGGCACAGGCAGCCGTCAAGGCGTACTTCGCGGCCCAGGCGCGCGGGCCGACGTTCGGCAACGGCCGGCTCGCGCGCAACCTGTTCGAGGACTGCGTCGCCCGGCAGGCGAACCGCATCGTCGGGATCACGGACCCGACCGACGAGCAGCTCGTCACGCTCGTGTCGGAGGACATCCCGCCCCCCGGGCTCACATGAGCGACGCGGGCAGGCGTCTGCTCGCGATCGTCGTCGCGGTCGCGCTCGTCGGCGCCGCCGTCCTCGTGCGCTCGGCCATCCACGACGGTGGGGACGGATCGTCCTCGTCGCACGGAGGGGGTCGCCCGACGCTGCTGTGCGCCCGCGAGCTCGAACAGGTCTGCCAGCAGCTCCAGCGCGACCACGACATCGACATCGACGTCGAGCCGGCGGGCCTCACCGCCGACGCGATCGGCACCGTGCCCGACGACCGCGTCCGCGACCTCGGCTTCGACGGATGGCTCACGCTGTCGCGCGAGGCCGAGATCGCGCGCGATCGGCGCGCACGCGCCGGTCTCGAACCCGCCCTCGGCGCACCGACCGAGCGCATCGCGCGGTCGCCGCTCGTCATCGGCATCTGGAAGGACCGCGCCGCGGCGCTCGCTCCCGAGTGCGAGAACCAGGAGATCACCTGGGGATGCATCGGCGACATCGCCGGCCGGCCCTGGACGACGGCGGCAGGCGGACAGCCCGCATGGGGCTCGGTGAAGCCGGGCCACTCCGACCCGGCGACGAGCGCCGAGGGGCTGCTCGTCATCGGCCAGGCCGCGAGCAGCTACTTCGGCCGGAGCGATCTCAGCCGCGACGACTACGCCGACGACGGCTTCCTCGAATGGTTCGCGCGACTCGAGAACAACGTGCGCGTGCTCACCGACTCGCCGTTCGAGCAGATGCTGGTCGGCGGTGCCGCGCTCTACGACATGGTGGGCACGACGGAGGCGGAAGCCGGACCCGAGCTCGCGCGCGCGTCGCGCGACCGCCGGGACGAGGTGGAGCTGCTCTACCCTTCTCCGGTGGCCACCGCGGATGTCGTGTACGCGCCGGTCGTAAGGGCGTCGGGTGCCGACGAGCTCCGCGACCTCGTGACCGGTGACGACGGTCGCGCCGCGCTCGCGCGCACCGGATGGCGGGTCGACGGCGAAGCGCGCGCGCCCGGCGTGCGGGTCACGCCGCGTCTGCCCGATGCCGACAACCTGCCCGACGCCGGATCGCTCGAGGCCCTGCTCGAGACCTGGCGCGAGGTGACGGCGTGAGCCGAGCGCCCGCGGCGCACGTATCGTGCGCCGCAGCGAGGCGGGGCCCGAGCGGCCCGGCGGCGAAGCCGCCGAGAGCGGGAACGGTGAGCCGAGCGGGAACGGTGAGCCGAGCGGGAACGGCGAGGCGAGTCATCGCCGCGTTGCTCACGACGGGGCTCTGCTGTGGTGTGCTCCTCGCGAGCGGCGCGGGCACGGCGGATGCGGCGTCGTGCGTGACGGTCCCGATCGCGTCGTCACCGGAGAAGCTCGAGCTGCTCACGGACCTCGGCAAGCGCTTCGAGGACTCGGGCGCGACGGTGGGTGGCCGGTGCGTGCGCGTCAAGGTCGCGAAGGTGTCCTCGGGGGCCGGGGCGTCGCTCCTCGCGGCGGGCTGGCCGAAGCCCAAGGTGAACGGCGACCGCCCCGTGATCTGGTCGCCCGCCGCGAGCACGTGGGGCGCGGTGCTCGACCAGCGCCGTGCGGATGCGGGGAAGCCGCCGTACGTCACCACGCCGGGGACGTCGTTCATGCTCACCCCGCTCGTCATCGCGATGCCGAAGCCGATGGCCGAGGCGCTCGGCTACCCCCAGACGCCGCTCGGCTTCTCGGACGTCCTCGCGCTCGCGCAGGACCCGGCCGGCTGGGCGGGCAAGGGCCACCCCGAATGGGGGCCCTTCCGCTTCGGCAAGACGAACCCGAACTTCTCGACGAGCGGACTCGCGCAGACCATCGCGCAGTACTACGCGGCGACGGGCAAGACGAGCGACCTGACCCTCGAGGACCTCGCGCGACCGGAGGTCGAAGCCTTCTCGCGCGGCGTCGAGTCGGCCGTCGTGCACTACGGCGACACGACCCTCACGTTCCTCAACAACCTGTACCGCGCCGACCGCCGGGGCGACCCGTTCGGGTACGCGTCCGCAGTCGCGATCGAGGAGAAGTCGCTGCTCGACTACAACCGCGGCAACCCGGACGGGATCCTCGATCCTGGCGAGCGGCCGCGCCCGCCGCGTGTGCCCCTCGTCGCGATCTATCCGAAGGAGGGCACGCTCTACTCCGACAACCCGCTGATCGTGCTCGACGCGCCGTGGGTGTCGAAGCAGCAGAAGGCCGCCGCCGCGAAGTTCACGTCGTTCGTCACCCAGACGAAGAACCAGCGCCGCGTGCTCCAGTACGGGTTCCGGCCCGGCAACCCGTCCGTCAGCATCGGCAAGCCCATCGTCGCGGCGAACGGCGCCGACCCGAGCCAGCCACAGACGACGCTGGAGGTCCCGAAGCCACCGGTGCTCGCCGGCGTCATCGACGAGTGGAACCGGGTGCGCAAGAAGGCCCGGGTGCTGCTCGTGATGGACGTGTCGGGCTCGATGGGCGACGAAGCAGACCCGAAGAGCGGCGACACGAAGCTCGACCTCGCCAAGCGCGCCGCCACCGCGGCGCTCGGGGAGTTCAACCCCGACGACGAGGTGGGGCTGCGCATCTTCTCGACCGACATCAGCAACCGGGAGCCGACCGACTACAAGGACGTCGTCGACATCGGCCCGATGTCGGTGAACCGCCCCGACCTCGAGAGCAGCATCGAGCGTCTCGTCCCGACGCAGGGAACGCCCCTCTACACGGTTGCCGGCGACTCCTACGAGCAGATGGTGGAGCAGTTCGATCCCACGCGCATCAACGCGGTCGTGCTGCTCACCGACGGGCGCAACGAGGACCCGCGCAACGAGGACCTCGGCGCGCTGCTGAAGACGTTGCGGGCGCAGAACGAGGGCGAGGCGACGAAGCCGGTGCGCATCTTCACCATCGCCTACGGCAACGACGCCGACGAGGCCACGCTGAAGCGCATCGCCGAGGCGACGAACGCGGCCGCGTACAGCGCCGTCGACCCGGCGACGATCGTCAACGTGTTCAACGCCGTCGTCAGCAACTTCTGATGCCCGGCTTTTCGGCACGTTGAGCGACACATAGTGTCGTCGAGCGTGCCGAGAAACCCGAACCACGTCTGATGGGGGTCGTCGACCGGCTGCCCGAGCAGTGGAAGAGCCACAAGACCGCGGATGCGGTCATGGCGCCGTCGGCGATCGTGCTCGCCGGGGTCGGTACGGCCGCGGCGGTGCTCGGTGGGCTCCCGGCGCTCGCGGTGGTGGGCGTCGGCGCGCTCGCCTACCTCGCGCGCGTCGCCATGATGCTGCCGCGGCGCCCCCGGGGCGAGCGGATCGACACCATGACGATCGCCGACCCGTGGCGTGCGTACGTGAACGAGGCCCTCGACGCGCAGCGCCGGTACCGCAAGGCCGTGTCGGCGGCGTCCCCGGGGCCGATGCGTGACCGGCTCGTGGAGATCGGCAGCCGGATCGACGACGGCGTGAACGAGTGCTGGCGCGTCGGCCGCCGCGGCGACGCCCTCGTCGACGCGATCGGCAACCTCGACGCGCCGTCCGCGTACCGCGACCTCGAGGCCGCCAAGCGCGACATGCGTGATGACCCCAGCGAGGCCGAGAAGGCGACGGTCGAGGCGCTCCAGGCACAGCTCGACTCCGCCGACCGGCTGACGTCGGTGGCGCGCGACGCCCAGGAGAAGCTCAAGCTGCTGAATGCCCGCCTCGACGAGGCGGTCGCACGGGCCGTGGAGCTCTCGATCACGGCCGACGACGTCGGGGAGCTCGGTGGCCTCGGCGGCGACGTCGAGGACGTCGTCACCGAGATGGAGACCCTCCGCCAGTCGCTGGAGGAGGCGAGCGGCACCGCCCGCGCCGCCGGCGCCGCGGGGTAGCCAGCCGGCACTCCGCTCGCCGCGGCATCGAAGACTCCGTGCGCGCACGGATGATTCGCCTCCGGGAAACCGTCATCCTGCCGGGAAACACGCCGATCGGAAGGGGGCGGTCATCATGGAGACGCGCATCGCGATCACGGCGAGGCGCTCGCTCGTCACGACACTGTGCGTGGTCGTTATCGCGCTCGTCGCGGTCGCGGCCTCGCAGAGCGCCGCGTTCGGGGCCGGTGCCGAGGCGTTCGCGGGTCTTCCCGAACCCGGGCACCTGGCGCCGCCGACGTTCGTCGGCACGGGCGAGGCTGGGACGTCGGTCGCACTGACGATCACCAGCCCCGACACCGCGGTCGCGTACGTCTGCGACGGCACCGGCAAGACCGGGGTCTGGTTGACGGGATCGGTCGACAGCGACGGCACGGCCGCCCTCGAGAGCGCCGACCACAAGTCCTCGCTGACCTACGACCTCACCGCCGGCACGGGCGAGGTCACCATCCGTGGTACGAGCTCGACGTTCTCGCTCGAGCGCGCCACGGGTGCCGCGGGCCTCTACCGCGACACCCTCACGAGCAAGGGCAAGAAGCTGATCCTCGGCTGGATCCTCCGCAACGACGGCCAGCTCGTCGGTGAGGGGACGATCGGCGGCAAGCCGGCGGTCGCGACGACCACGGACGTCTCGCAGTCCACGTCGGGCGGCGGATCGGACTCCGCGACGACGCCGACGACCGCCGCGCCGGTCCCTCAGGTGTTCGCGAAGGGACTCCGGTGCGCGGTCAACGGCTTCCGGGCGGCGTTCAACGGTCAGCAGCGAGCTGATGCCGCTGCGGCCGGCAACACGGCCGGCATCTCGGCCGCCAACGTCGACGCCGCTGCGATCCAGAAGAAGAAGAACGAGCTCGGGTGCGGCACGGCAGACACATCACAGGCAACCTGATGCGCACGCGAGGGGAAGGGGAACGTCAGATGAACCGCATGCGAGCACTCGCAATCACGACGCTGCTCGGCGTCGTTGCAGCCGTAACGGTGAGCGGCGGCACCGGGGTCGCAGGCACGGCCGCTGCCGATCCATTCACGCGGCTTCCGAGCCCCGCGCAACTGTCCAACCCGGCATTCGTCGGCCACACCGAGACAGGCGCCTCCGTCGCCCTCGTCCTCACCGGGCCCGACGCCGCGGTCGCGTACGTCTGCGACGGCACGGGCGGGGTCGGCGAGTGGTTCAGCGGTCCCGTCGATCTCTCGTCCGGCCATGTGAGCCTCACGAGCAAGAGTGGCGGGTCCCTCACGTACGACATCGCCGCGCGGACGGGATCATTCGAGGCCGACGGTACGACGTCGAGCTTCACCCTCGAGCGGGCGACCGGGGCCGCCGGACTGTTCCGTCAGGAGACCAAGCGGAACGTGATCGGCTGGATCGTCGACAACGACGGGCTCCTCGTGGGGGAGGCGACGAACAGCAGCGGCAAGACCGTGGGCGCAACCTCCCAGAACCTGACCGCCCCGGCCCCGACGACGCAGAGCGCGACCGTGGTCACGACCGCGCCGGTGACGACCGGGCTCCTCAAGCAGATCCAGTGCGGGATCCTCGGTGCGCGGTCCAACTTCAACAACCAACAGGGTGTCGACGCAAGTGCCGCGGGGGACACGGCGGGGTTCAACGACGCCAAGGGGGACAACGGGGTCATCGTCGCGAAGCAAGAGCGCGCCGGCTGCGCCGTCAAGAATCAGTAGTCACACCGGGTGGCGCTCGCGGACGAGGTTCGCGAGCGCCACTCGCGTGCTCACCGCGAGCTTGGTGTAGAGGTGCGACACGTGGCTCTCCACCGTCCGACGTGAGATGAAGAGCCGTTCCGCGATCTCCGGGTTCCGGAGCCCCTCGCCGACCAGGATGGCGACCTGTTGCTCGGCGTCGGTCAGCGCGTCCCATCCGGTGACGTCGCGGCGTCCGCGTCGCCGGCTGCCGAGTCGGACACCGAGCTCACGCAATGCAGCCTGGAGGCGCCGGCCGTCGTGCTCCGCTTCGAGCGCGACGGCCAGGTCGAGCGCCACGCGCAGCTGGGCGATGGCATCGTCCTGGCGCTGCGCGCGGGCGAGCGAAGCGCCCGCCCATTCCGCGCACAACAGCTGGTACAGCGGCCGACCCGCCTGACCGTAGAGCGCGGCGGCCGCGACGAGCGGTTCGGGCTCGTCGGTGACGAGACCCCGCGCTGCGCACGAGGCCGCGCGCGCCGTTGCCGTGCCCGCGATCGGCGCGATCACCTCCTCCAGGCGGACGGT